>JAFTLM010000233.1 GCA_017455945.1 Clostridia bacterium
CGATGACGTGTCTTGAAGCAAGCTCATCTCTTATATCCTCAAGGCTGATTCCCATCTGAACCATAAGCACCATTACGTGGTACGCCAAGTCGGAGATCTCGTAAATCGTCTCAGCCTTATCGTCGGCTTTGCCTGCGATAATAACCTCTGTGGACTCCTCCCCCACCTTTTTAAGAATTTTATCAATTCCCTTTTCAAAGAGGTACGTGGTATAAGAGCCTTCCTTTTTCTCGGTCTTTCTGCCCTCAATAAGCTTCATAAGCCCCTCAAGAGAAAACTCGTTCATATCGCTGTGATAGATTTCCTCGTTAAAGCAGGAATCGGCACCTGTATGGCAAGCGGGGCCGTCCTTCTCAACAAGCACAGTAAGTGCGTCGCGGTCGCAGTCGGCGGTAATTTTAACAATGTGCTGATAGTTACCCGAGGTCTCGCCCTTTCTCCAAAGCTCCTGTCTGGAACGCGACCAGAAGCAGGTCTTGCCTTCTTCCATACTTATTTTAAGGCTTTCTTTATTCATATAGGCAAGAGTAAGCACCTTTCCCGACTTTGCGTCGACCACAATAGCGGGAATAAGTCCCTTTTCGTCAAATTTAAGTGTTTCTATATCGAACATTTTTCTATCCTCTCATATTCTCATATTTATGTTGTTTTCCACAAGGTACTTTTTAAGTGCGGGAATCTCCACTTCGGAATAGTGGAAGATAGATGCCGCAAGACCTGCGTCAACGCCCTTAACGCTGTTAAAGAGTGTAACGAAGTCCTCCATACAACCCGCACCGCCCGATGCGATAACGGGCACGTCAACGATATTACAAACGGCGTCAAGCATTTCAAGGTCAAAGCCCTTCTTTACTCCGTCGGTATCTATACTGTTTACGACTATCTCGCCCGCGCCGTTTCCGACACAGCGTTTTATCCACTCAAGGGCTTCCATTCCCGTATTCTCGCGTCCGCCCTTGGCGAAAACTCGGAACACGCCGTCAACACGCTTTACGTCCACCGAAAGCACCACGCACTGGTCGCCGTAGCGTTTTGCGGCTTCTTCCACAAGCCCGGGATTTCTGATGGCACCCGAATTTACGCTGACCTTATCGGCACCGCATTTAAGCACGCGATCAAAATCCTCAACGGTATTTATTCCCCCGCCCACAGTAAGCGGGATAAATATTTTGCTTGCTACCTCACAAAGTATCTCTGTGAAGAGCTTACGCCCCTCGCTTGAAGCGGTTATATCGTAGAAAACAAGCTCGTCGGCACCGTTTTTGCTGTAATATTCGGCAAGCTTAACGGGAGAGGACACGTCCACCAAGCCCATAAAGTTAGTTCCCTTTACAACTCTGCCGTCCTTTACGTCCAGGCAAGGAATTATTCTTTTAGTTACCATATTTTCACCTCGCCGCCTCTATTGCCTCTTTAAGGTCAATATCGCCTGTATATATTGCTTTTCCTACTATGGCACCGTACATTCCCATTGCCGAAAGCTTTTTGATATCGTCAACAGTAGAAACACCGCCCGATGCCACAAAATTCATTGTAAATCTTTCGGAAAGCTGTTTATAAAGCTCGGTGTTGGTGCCTCCAAGCATTCCGTCCTTTGAAATATCGGTACAGATTATGGTTGAAACGCCGTCCTTCTGCAGTTTTTCACAGAATTCAAAGCACTCAAGTGCCGAAATCTCTTTCCAGCCTTTAATGGCAACCATTCGGTCTTTAATATCAACGCCAACGGCTATTTTTTCGCCATACTTGGCTATTGCCGATTTAAGGAACTCCGGGTCAGACACCGCCGCCGTACCGATAATAACCCGGGACACGCCTGCGTTCATATATCTTTCAATTGTTTCCATACTGCGTATTCCGCCGCCTATTTCAACCTTAAGACCGACTTTTGCTATCTCGGTAACGGTGGAGAAATTGGCAGTGCTTCCGTCGCGCGCTCCATCAAGGTCTACCACGTGAATCCATTCCGCCCCCGCATCCTTGAACATTTTAGCCATTTCGGGGGGGCAATCGCTGTATACGGTGACTTCGTTATAGTCACCTTTTTTAAGTCTGACGGCTTTACCGCCAAGCAAATCTATTGCGGGAAAAATTTTCATTGTTACTTCCTTTTCACAGCTCACAAAAAGCTTTCAGAATTTTAAGCCCCACTTCTCCGCTTTTTTCGGGGTGGAACTGACAGCCGTACACGTTGCCCGAAGCAACGGCAGCGGTAAGATTGGCACCGTATTCCGAGGTGGCTATAACAGAGTCCTCGCAATTTGCGCCGTAATAAGAGTGAACGAAATAAACGAAATCGCCCTCGTTCAAGTATTTGAAAATCTCATTTTTTTCTTTGTTCTTGGGGAAGCTAAGGGCGTTCCAGCCGATATGAGGTATCTTCAAGCCCTCTCCTATAACCTCGGCAATGGGTCTTACCTCGCCCTTTATAAGTCCAAGCCCCTTATGCTCACCGTACTCAAAGCTCTTTTCAAAAAGCATTTGCATACCAAGGCAGATACCAAGCACCGGCTTGCCCTTCTTTGCCTCGTCACAGATAACCTTGTCAAGTCCGCACTCACGAAGCTTTCTTGCGGCGTCCTCAAAGGCACCAACTCCCGGAAGCAGGATTTTATCGGCATTTCTTATGACTTTTTCGTCACCGCTTACCACAGCCTCAGCTCCTATAGACGCAAGAGAGCTTTTAAGCGAGAAAAGGTTGCCCACTCCATAATCCACAACAGCTATCATAAAAGCACTCCTTTGGTGGATGATACCTCGTCGGCAAATCTTTGGTCGATTGCCGCCGCCTTTGCTATTGCTCTGGCAACGCCCTTGAAGGCGCCTTCGATAATGTGGTGCGAGTTTTTACCGTCAAGCTGTTTTACGTGGAGGGTGATGCCTGCGTGTCTTACGAATGCCACAAAGAACTCCTCCACCAATTCGGTATCGAAATCGCCCACCTTTTGTGTGGGTATTTCAAGTCCGTAATTGAGCACGCTTCTGCCCGAAAGATCAACGGCAACCATTACAAGGGCCTCGTCCATAGGGAGAATGATATCGCCGTAGCGGACAATTCCCTTTGCCTCGCCAAGTGCCGCCTTAAAGGCGTCACCGAGGCAGATTCCTATATCCTCAGCCGTGTGATGATAGTCCACCTTAACGTCGCCCACACACTTTACCTCCAGGTCAAATCTGCCGTGGTGAGCGAACAGCTCCAGCATATGGTCAAGAAAGCCGCAGCCTGTATCTATATTGCTTTTTCCCACGCCGTCAAGCTCAAGCTTAAGAGCTATATCGGTCTCTCGGGTCTTTCTTTTTATTTCGTTATTTCTCATTTTTGTCCTCCAAGAATATCACTTGCGGCATTTACAAGTGCCTCCATTTGCTCCTTTGTGCCTATGGTTATTCTCACAAAATTGCTTATTCTGTCGCTTCCGAAGTATCTTACCAATATTCCCTTCGCCCGCAGCTTTTCGTAAAGCTCCTTACCGCCTATCCTGTCGCTTTCGGCAAAGATGAAATTGGCTTTTGAATCAAGCACCCTAAAGCCCAGCTTGCGGAGTGCCTCGGCGGTATACTCACGGGCTTCGACTACGAGCTTGCAGTTCTCCATATAGTAGTCGTTTTCACGCACCGCCGCGATACCTGCCGCCAAGGTCAGTCGGTTGATAGAGTATGGGTTTGTGGAATACTTTATTTTTTCAAGGTCGGCAACAATCTCCTTATTGGCAATGGCAAAACCAAGTCTTGCCCCCGCCATTGAGCGCGATTTTGAGAAGGTTCCCACCACCAGGAGATTATCATACTTCTTTGTCAGCGGAATACAGCTCTCACCGCCGAAATCCACGTAAGCCTCGTCCACAAGCACCATATTGTTTTTATTGCTTTTTAGTATATCCTCGATTTTATCAA
>JAFTLM010000234.1 GCA_017455945.1 Clostridia bacterium
AAGGTCATCCTCCTTGGAGGACGCACGGGACGCGACGGTTGCGGCGGTGCGACAGGCTCTTCCAAGTCTCATACACTCAGTTCTCTTGAATCCTGCGGTGCAGAGGTTCAGAAGGGTAACGCACCCGAGGAAAGAAAGCTTCAGAGACTTTTCAGAAACAAAGAAGCTTCCTCTATTATAAAGAGATGTAACGACTTCGGAGCGGGCGGAGTTTCGGTTGCTATCGGTGAGCTTGCGGACGGTCTTCACATCGACCTCAACACTGTTCCCAAGAAGTACGAGGGTCTTGACGGCACAGAGCTTGCTATCTCAGAGTCTCAGGAGCGTATGGCTGTTGTAGTTGAGGCAAAGGACGTTGACCGCTTTATGGAGCTTGCCGCAAAGGAAAATCTTGAGGCTACGGTTGTGGCTACGGTTATGGCTGACCCCAGACTTACCATGACCTGGAACGGCAAGACTATAGTTGACCTCTCACGCGAGTTCCTCAACTCCAACGGTGCTGAAAAGCATATCAACATCGCTCCCGCGGCTCCCAAGGACTACACCAAGAGCTTTGGCGGCGACTTCGTATATGACTACAAGAACCTTGCGGGCGACCTTAACGTCTGCTCCAAGCGCGGACTTTCCGAGCGTTTTGACTCCACAATCGGAGCGGGCACGGTTCTTATGCCCTTCGGCGGTAAAAATCAGCTCACTCCCATTCAGGCAATGGTTCACAAGGTTTCGGTTGAAAGCCGTCACACCAATACCTGCTCCTATATGTCCTGGGGATACAACCCCTATATCACAGAAAAGAGCACCTACCACGGCGCATACCTTGCGGTAGTTGAGTCTGTGGCAAAGCTTATCGCTACGGGTGCTACTTTTGAGGACGTTTACCTTACCTTCCAGGAATATTTTGAAAAGCCCACCCGCGACCCCAAGCGTTGGGGCAAGCCCTTCTCGGCACTTCTCGGCGCGCTTGAAGCACAGCTTGACCTGGGTATCGCTTCTATCGGCGGTAAGGACTCCATGAGCGGAAGCTTTGAAAAGCTTGACGTTCCCCCCACGCTGGTTTCCTTCGCTGTTACAACAGGCAATACCAAGGAAGTTATCTCCCCCGAATTCAAAGGTGCGGGACACACTGTAGTCCTTCTCAAACCCGAAATCGGTGAAAACGGACTTCCCACGGCAGAATCTCTCAAAAAGCTCTTCGCTAAGGTTGCCGAGCTTAACGCCGACGGCAGAGTTGAAGCGGCTTACACGCCCACCTACGGCGGTGTTGCCGAAGGCATCATGAAGATGGCGTTCGGTAACGGCATCGGCTTTAAGTACGATGACAAGGCTGACTACAGAGACATTTTCGGATACAACTACGGCGCATTCGTGCTTGAACTTAACTGCGATTGCGCGCTTGAAAAGCTTAAAGACGTGAACTGCACAGTTCTCGGTAAGACCACTGCCGCTCCCGAAATAGCTCACCTGGGCGACGCTGTTTCGCTGGCAGAACTCCTTGCTATTTACGAAAGCAAGCTTGAGCCCGTGTTCCCCTGCAACATCAAGACAGAGCCCAAGGAAATCCCCGCATTCTCCTATGAGGCAAAGAGCCGTGCTCACTCGCCCATTACTGTGGCAAGACCCAAGGTTCTTATCCCCGTATTCCCCGGTACGAACTGTGAGTTTGATACCGCGAAAGCTCTCGCGGGCGCAGGTGCTGACCCCGAGATAATCGTTATCAAGAACCTCACCGCGGCAGGTATCACCGAGTCGGTTGATTACTTTGCAGAGCAGACAAAGAAGGCTCAGATGATATTCATTCCCGGCGGCTTCTCCGGCGGAGACGAGCCCGACGGTTCGGGTAAATTCATCACCGCATTCTTCCGCAACGGAAAGGTCAAGGAGCAGGTAAACGAGCTTCTTAAGACACGCGGTGGACTTATGGCCGGTATCTGTAACGGCTTCCAGGCAATTATCAAGCTTGGGCTTGTTCCCTACGGTGAAATTATCGACACCGACGAGAACTGCCCCACACTTACCTTTAACACAATTTCCCGCCACCAGTCAAGACTTGTACGTACACGCATAGCGTCCAACAAGTCGCCTTGGCTGTCAAAGACTAACGTTGGCGATATCTACACAGTTGCTATCTCCCACGGCGAAGGTCGCTTCCTGGCGTCCGATGAGCTTATCAAGAAGCTTGCCGAAAACGGACAGATAGCTACCCAGTACGTTGACCTTCTTGGCAATCCCACTACCGACATACACTTCAATCCCAATAACTCCTGCTTCGCAGTTGAGGGTATCACATCCCCCGACGGACGAATCTTCGGTAAGATGGGACACTCCGAGCGTATCGGTGACGGTCTTTACAAGAACGTTGAGGGCAACTACGATATGGGTATGTTCCTCGGCGCGGTTGAATATTTCAAATAATAACCTGACACAATACGCCCCCCGACGTCGTTAAGACATCGGGGGGCTTGTTTTGAAGTTTTGCGGCGGAGAGAACGGGGGAACGGGTCGCTTTTTTCGCAAATTGACTTGCAAGCAAGTCGCAGCTCCGCAAAAAACCTTCCTGATGAAAGTTTTTTGATTGTTTTGTGCGTTGTCGTTCACTCGTCGGCTGAACACCGACGAGTTTGTCGGGCTAATGATTGGGAGCTTTAGATTGCTGTCGGAGCGTACTACCGCAGGG
>JAFTLM010000235.1 GCA_017455945.1 Clostridia bacterium
CGGAACCGGTCTTCACATTTCCACACTGGATCTGGAAACGGGCAGGGTAGAGCTTGACGGAGAGGTTGAAGGCATTTTCTATCCTAATATAAAAAGGGATTCAAACGAAAAAGTCGGATTTTTTTCGCGTTTGTTTAGCTGATGTGGACGCAGACCGTTTTTAAATTGTTGGCTTTTTCGGCAGGCGGCGGAATACTGTGCGGAGTGTTTCACAGTTGCTTAAAATGTATCAGATTGATTTTTAATATTTCTTGCGAAAAGAAGAGAAAGTTCTCCTCGGCAGTCGTTTTTGCAGAGGACGTCTTGTTTTGTTTGTTTTTCGCTTGTACCCTTTGCGTGGTGCTGTATTACGGAAACAGCGGAAATTTCAGAGTTGTTTCGGTAATGGGAATGATGGCAGGTTTTGCGGCGTTTAAGGTTAGTTTGGGGGCGTTGGCGGAATTTTTGGTTCAAAAATTCTTTTCTTTTGTAAGGAACACCCTGGCAAAGCTTTGTCACAAATGCAAAAAAATATGTGTCAGAACCATTGCACACGTAAAAATAAAAAAATATAAGGTTGACAAAAGAGGCAGTTAAATTGGAAAATATCAGAATTGTAAGCTCGTCGGCGGTTAAGGATAAGGTGAAAGAGCTTTTTATAAAGGCTAATCATATTCTTCCCGATAACGTGAAAAGTGCTCTTGGTGCCGCGGCTGACAGAGAAGAATCGCTGTTGGCAAAGTCGGTCATAAAAAGGCTGTCCGAAAACATAGATACAGCAAAGCAGTGCGACGTTCCCGTTTGTCAGGATACGGGTATGGCGGTTTTGTTTATTGATATGGGGAAGGACGTACATATACAGGGCGATAGCCTTGACGTGGCTGTCAATAAAGGCGTTAGGGAAGCTTATCTTGAGGGAAAAATGCGATGTTCCGTTGTGGAAGACCCGTTTTTCAACAGAAAGAATACCGATGATAATACACCTGCGATAATATATACAAATTTCAGCGACGGCGATAAAATAAAAATAACCGCACTCCCAAAAGGCTTTGGAAGCGAAAATATGAGTGCACTTAAAATGTTTACCCCGTCTGCAACAAGGGAGGATATAATCTCGTTTGTGGTGGATACCGTTAAAAAAGCGGGGTCAAACCCCTGTCCCCCAATAGTGGTGGGAATAGGAATGGGAGGAACGTTCGATTATTCCTGCGTGCTCTCAAAAAAAGCATTGGCACGGGAGCTTGATGACGTTAATCCCAAAAAGGAGTACGCCGAGCTTGAAGCAGAGTTGCTTGAAAAAATAAATCGGCTTGATATCGGACCGCAAGGCTTCGGAGGGAAAACCACGGCACTTGCCGTAAAAATCGAAAGTTATCCCACACATATAGCAGGCTTGCCTGTTGCGGTTAATATATGTTGCCACGTAGCCCGTCATCTGACGGCTGAAATATAGGAGGTAAAAAATAAATGACTGTAGTAACGAATGTGTTGCAGCTTCTCAGCGGACTTGCGCTTTTCCTTTACGGAATGAACGTAATGGGAGATGCGCTTAAACAGAGTGCGGGAAGCAGATTGAAAGTTATTCTTGCCAATCTCACGTCAAGCACGTGGAAGGGCTTTTTGTTGGGACTTGGTGTTACGGCTATAATTCAGTCGTCATCGGCGACCACC
>JAFTLM010000236.1 GCA_017455945.1 Clostridia bacterium
AGACCCTGAGATGCTGTGTATGTTGTTGTGAGAGCACCTGCTGCAAGAGAACCGTGAACGGTACCTGCCGCGCCTGCCTCGGACTGCATCTCCATAACCTTAACCTTTTCGCCCATGATATTCTTGAGTCCTGTAGCGGACCAAGAGTCGGTAAGCTCTGCCATTACGGAAGAAGGCGTAATGGGGTAGATAGCTGCAACCTCGGTGAACGCGTAAGATACGTGAGCCGCGGCTGTGTTACCGTCCATGGACACTTTTTTTCTTTCAATTGCCATGATTTTTTCCTCCTGATTTTTATGGTTGAATATTTTTGAAGCTTATTCATCAATTCTATATTATATCACAAGTTTTCGCAAATGTAAAGCCCTTATTTAAATTTTTTGTTAAGTTTTAAACAAAGATATGGCAAAAGTTTCTTGTTTCGTTTGTCCCGTTCTTCCCACGATTATTTGATAACGACTCTTTTCCTGTCTTTTTCGCAGATTATAACGTTCAGACTTCCCCGTCGCTCCACGGTCAGTTCCCTGCCGTCGGCATACGCCTTTATCGGCTTCTCGGAATAGACGCCCAAAATTCCGCCCTCGTAAAGGTTTATCTCACCGTCGGTTTCCGAAAGGACCGCGCCGCGGCTAACGTACTTGTCCACGCGTCCGAACACGGCTCTGCCGTCTTTTACGGGCACAAGGGTGTAGAGCCTGAAATCGTCATTGTTTTCAAGCTTAATATCAAGCTTTTCGCCCCTGCGTATAACTCCGCACTCGCGTGTGAAATACTCGAAATATGCGATATCGCAATCCTCCATTTCGGCGTCTGCCGCCGACAGACTTCCCGCCGCCGTCAGGTTCTCGGCGGTTATGTTATAAGCGGCAATCACACCCGTCTCGCCTATGCGGTTAAATATCTTCATTATGCTATTACCGACGGTCGGGTCGGTCACAAGGCAATCGGCAGTGGGCTTGGCGCTGTGGTCGCAAACCGAAATTCTTCCGTCCTCAAAGCAGACGGGCTTAAGCACCTCGGGGCGAGTTCTTCCAATCTTGTCGCTGACGTATATGGGTCCGCCGCTTATGGAACGGCAAACGCTGTTCTTTACCGCCTGCTCGTCGTCGGTCCACCACATATCCCAGTCGTTTATATAATACTGCCCCTGGAGCACGCCGTTGTAGGCGCACTGGAGAATATTTTTTGAAAACCAAGCCCGGCTTTCGGGCATAAAGTCGTCAGAGCAACGGCTGACCGCACTGTCGGGGCGGTTGAACATACACTCGGAGGGCATACCCATACAGTTTATAAGCGCACCGTCAAAATATTTGAAGGCGTTTTTGTCGATAGCCTGCTGAAAAGCCCCCGCACTCTGCCCTATGGGTGCGATTCCCTTATAGTGAGTGTGACAGCCCTGGTTGTCTATCTTCACAAAGTCAGCACCCCACTCCTTGACCCTGCCCATAAGGTCGTCAAAAACCGCGTCGGCACTCTCGCAATCGGGCTTTATGACCCACTTGCCATCGGTGGCGTCACATTCTCTCAACGCCCTGCCCACGTTAAAGCGGAAACCGTTTCCGTTCTCTGCGGGAGCATACACAAGATTATCCTTGTGCTTGGCAAACTCTCCGCCCTTTTTGTTAAAGCCTCTCCAGTACCCCGTGGTGGGAAACCACACGCCCACGTGGGGAATGTACTCTTTAAGGTCGGTCACGGCTGCCTTCATTCCGTCGGGGAAACGCCTTGGTGCTCCCTCAAAATTCAACAGTTCGCTGTAGTGCATAACGCCTACCATATCGCCAAAAGGCATATCCTCTGGAACTCTTTCAAGAGGCGGAACGTCCGCCCACATATCGTCGATTACGGCAAAGCCCACGGGCACGCCCTTTTCCTTGAACTCACGTGCCTTTACAAGAAGCCCCTCGTGGCTGACCCTTATCTGAAGAGCGTCCCAGGAACACCAACCGATATACTTGAAGATTTCGGGCAGCTCCCTGTCCTCACGCATCTTCAATCCGCCAAGCAAATTTGCCGCCGCCCTTGCCACACGCTCAAGAAGCCCGTGAGGGTCGCTTCCCTCTCCGCACACGTAAGCAAGCTGATTTTTGCACTCTTTTACACCGTCAATATTTGTATAAGCCCACAGCTCGAACCCATCTTCGCCCTGCCTTATAAGAGTTTTAAAGGTGTCCGCACAAACGGGGAGACAGCAGAAATACCCCCTTTCGGTCTTCACAAGAAGCTCCATAGTGCGTTCGGGCAAGTTTTTAACGTCTTTTCCAAAAAACGGACGGCACCAGAAAGGGCTGTGATTTTCGATAGCCAAATATTCGCCCATAGGCTGATATTCGGGAGTCAAAACGAAAGCCTCGCCCCCCTTAAAGCCAATCTCGCAAGCACCCGACACAAAGCAGGCACAAACGCCGTCAAGCTCCTTGTATTCAAGATTTATCTTGTCCGAAATATCCTTACCGCCCATATCTACGGCGGTTATTTTTTTGATTTTCATATAAACTCCTTGTTTTTGTAAATTATATTTTAGCGGCGAGGGGTATGTTCGCACTCGCCAAGTCCAGAAAGGTTTTTGCGGAGCTTTTTGCAAAAAGCGACCTCCCGCTTCGCTCACAAGGTTGCTTCGCAACCAGTTGTGCCCGCAGGCACTCGGCGTTTTCTTTGTGAGCTTTCTTTTGCGCCTTTTGTGTCAAAAGAAAGCGGAGTTCCGAATTATGCCTTACAAAACC
>JAFTLM010000237.1 GCA_017455945.1 Clostridia bacterium
GTAGTATTAGGGCTATGCCCGAAACTGAAATACCCCCCGTTAGACGGGGGGATATTTATTACAATGGGGTGAGAAAAGCCTCTCACTTTGGGAGAGGTGGCGGCGCAGCCGACGGAGAGGGCAGAGAGGGCGGTGACCCTCTCACCCGCTAACGCGGGAGCTCTCCCGGAGGGCGAGCCTTTGACCCTCTCACCTGCTGACGCAGGAGCTCTCCCAAGGGGCGAGCCTTTGACCCTCTCACCTGCTTCGAGTCTGAATTTATATAATAACAGCTCATTCCATCGCTGACACGAGAAACCTCGCGGTGAAGCTGACTCCGCGGGCAAAGGCGTCTTCTCCTGTGTAAATACACAGTTCCTTTTGGCATTCGATGTATTTTTCCAGCTTCTCTTTCGTCTGCTCGCTTAATTCGCTCTCTAATTCCTCAAGGAGCCTTGAGCCTTGCCTCTCGAGCGACAGTATTTTGCTGTAATATCTGCCACAGCCTTCGTTTGGGTGCACCTCACCGCGGTATAAATTGCTTAAAAAATCTTCCATTGTTTTTCTCCTTTAAAAATATTAACCGAAAACGGTAAATATATTATACACCGAATTCGGTTAATTGTCAAGATGCGGACTATATATTATAATAGTTTTGTAGAAAAAAGGAGAATTATTATGATTGTTTACGATAAATTGTGGGAAACCATGAAAGAAAAGGGGATTTCTCAATACAAGCTGATAAACGTTTACAAGATGAGCCCTGCGCAAATTACGAGACTCCGCAAAAACTCCGGTGTAAATACCAACACGCTCGACAATCTCTGCAAAATTCTTGATTGCACACTATCCGACATTGCCGAGTACGTGCCCGATTAAAAAACCGCAAACCCAAAATAAATATCCACCTGCAATAGCGGGTGGTATTTTAGTTTCGGGCATAGCCCTAATAATACAGGCTACGCACAAGTGCGTCTTTTATTGGCCTGTCAGCCATGCATTTGTTACGGAAACCCGCTCAAGCGGAACTAAAACCAAGCCTCCCTTGTGTAAAGGGAGGTGGCACGGCTTGCCGTGACGGAGGGATTGTAAAAAGCGATAATCTACACAAAACAATCCCTCAGTCAGCTTCGCTGACAGCTCCCTTTACACAAGGGAGCCTTTTACATATGGACTTTTTTGCTGACTTTTTAATTACTTTCTCCTCATCGGCATAGCCTTTATGGAACCCCGCCACTATGGCGTGGTTTTCATTATACAATAAAAAATAGAAAATCCAACACACCTTGCGGCCGTGTTGGATTTTTTTGTTAAAAACCGAATGTTTTAAGCCTTTTTATAGCTTATTTGAGCCTTGACCACTCTCGGAGAATAGTCTCAAGCTGAACCTGCTTTTCAGGATAAATCTCCTGATAACGCTGTGCCATGTTGGAAACCTGGTAGTTATTAATGGAGAAGATGGTGTGCCATCTCTGGGTGGACGCGTTATGATCAATGGAAAGCTGATACTTGTAGATCATGTCCTCGTAGGTCTTGTCGAAGCAATCACGAGCATGGTTCTTCAAGTAGTTGAACATATAAACGTTGTAGGAGCTTCCGTCGATTACATCATCGGCTGCCACAAGGTAGCTTTCGCAATACTTGTCAACAATATCGGCGGAATTTGTGCTGACGTAATCAAGGAATGCGGAGCACTGCTCGAACTTATATGTATTAGCTGAGATCGCGAAGATACGGGCAAGGTTATGTACGAGAGTATTGTATTCTTCGCCGCCGTCGGCAACGGAAAGAGCATTACCGGACTCATCATATTTCTGAGTGTAGAGCGGAACGGGAACAATACCAAATCCCTTCTTACCGGGCTCGTTCATCTGCTGGTATACAGGGTCCTCGAGAGAGCCAACTGCGATGATACCGCCAAAGAGAATCTTATCCTGTGCAAAGCGACCGCGGATAGCTACAAGCTCGCTTCTGCCGTCACCAAGACCTACATTGGTTGCTTGCTCAACGGTAAGTGTTGCAAGGCCGCTGGTATTATTTTCGAAGAGTTTGTAGAGAGCGTTCGCGAGGTCAACAAGCTTCTGGTTGGAGGTAGGATATGCATAGGTCCACTTGCCGGTTTCTGCATCCTGGTACTTCTCGATAATTCCTACAGAAGTAGTGTAGAGAACGCCTGCAGCAGAAAGACTGGAGGAGCTGCCAAGGCAGAAGCCAAGGGTATCGAGGATGTCTGCGTTGGGGTTAGCGCTATTGTCGGGAGAGTATACAGCCTTAGAAAGGGTTGCAAGTGCGTCATAGGTCCACTTGTAGTCCCAAACGAGAGAATAGAAGTCCTCAACGTCGAATACCCAATCGCCGTTTTCGTCACCGGTGGATTTTTCAAGCGATATTTCTTCAAGCA
>JAFTLM010000238.1 GCA_017455945.1 Clostridia bacterium
AGTGGACTAACGGTTTGGATAGCTTTATTTCTGTAGGCTTACAGCGGTTTTGTAAGGCATAATTCGGAACTCCGCTTTCTTTTGACACAAAAGGCGCAAAAGAAAGCTCACAAAGAAAACGCCGAGTGCCTGCGGGCACAACTGGTTGCGTAGCAACCTTGTGAGCGAAGCGGGAGGTCGCTTTTTGCAATAAGCTCCGCAAAAACCTTTCTGGACTTGGCGAGTGCGAACACACCCCTCGCCGCCAAACTATAATTTACACTTTAAAATCCAAACAATTCCTCTTCAAACTCCTTCGCCGTTACACATACTCAAAAAAACGACCTGGTGTCCCGCACTGACCCACTTGTGAGCCATTCCGCCAACTCTGAATTCGTTATCGTACTGATGGGCGCCTATTGCTAAAATTTTCATTTTTATCCTCCTTGGTATTGACTTTTCTTACTTTATATTGTAAAATATTTCAAAGGATTTTTCAACCTTTATATTGACATAAATTTTAACTATATTGATATTTGAGGTTATTTATGATAGGATATTACGAAAATCATATCAGTATTCGAAAAAACAGGCTCTGCCCTTTCAAGCTCTCCCACACCGTAGCCGCACACTCCAGTCCTTGCAACTGGCACAACAACGTCGAAGTCATTTATATTACAGGCGGTAAAAGCTATATGCAATATGCCACCGACAGAATTCCGCTTGAAAAAGGGGATATGGTAATAGTCAATTCGGGGGCTATACACCAGCTTAATATAGAACCCGGTTTTTCCTTTTATTATCTTATCGTTGACGAACAGTTCTGCAACGAAAACGGGCTGTCGCTGACCGACGTGAATTTTGAAAAGCATTTCCGCGACGGCAAAACACAAGAAAAATATTTTGACGTTGTCTCCGCCGCCGAAAAGTACGACCAAACCGAATCGCCGCTGTCAATAGCCGAATACAGAAGCTCGGTTCTTTCACTGGTAATAGACCTGTGTTCAAGGCATATTGCCAAAGACGGTGAGTCTTACCGCGGCACCGTATCGTCAGAGGAACACGTTAAGCTCGCTCTTGAAAAAATAAACGCAAATTATTTAAAACCAATCAGTCTTGACGAGCTCGCAAACGACTGCGGAATAACAAAATATCACCTTGCCAGACTGTTCAAGCTCTACACGGGACAAACTATATTTACATATATAAATATCCTGCGCTGCCAAAAAGCCGAATTGTGCATACGCGAGGGCATGAGCATAACCGAAGCCGCCTACGAAAGCGGATTTGAATCACTCTCATATTTTTCAAGAACCTATAAAAAGCTGATGAAAACGCCTCCCTCAAACGCTAAATCGGAAACTCTCCCCTCAAACAATCAAAAGAAGCTGTCTTAAAGACAGCCTCTTTTTTATTGCTTATAGTTCTTTATCGCTTTGATATCATCGTCGCCGAGCTTTACGTCGACGGTCTTGTCTTTATAGGTATACAGGCAAAGCGTTCCGTAGGCGGTATCTGTATAGATATCAAACTCGGGGTCTGTTTTATACTTCACGTCTCCGAGAAAATAAAAATCAAGATAGACCGCAAGGGTCAGCTCTTCATCGGTCTTGATGTGTCCTTCCGCTTCCTTTTCTTCTCTTGTAAGGGCAGAGACAGGAACGTTATCGAAAATCAGCCGTCTGTAGCTGTAGCGGTCCTTATGAACCGACTTCGTTACCTTGGTTGGCATTATTCTCGTCATCTCCACCGACTCTCTGTCAACCGTCAGGTTATCGTCTTCGTTATCCGGCGTCAGGTCGCGGACCAGGACAACCGATATATCGTACCAATCCTTACTGCTGTCTATGGCGTTAACCTGTCCGGGATAATCGGTTTTCAAGGCTTTCAGCGTACTGTCGTTATACTGAACGAGAACTTGAAGCTGCTGTATTTCGGGAATGAACACAACGTCACGGACCGAAAAATATCCGTAATTCGACGGAGCAAGCGTAATATTGCTTAACTTTTGAGTAACGAGTTTAAGCTCTCCGTCCTCTCTATAAGCCTCCACCAATTTGTCATTAGGCGAAAGTGTGGTGAGATCATCCCCGGGAGAAGATGTTATAAATCTCCACAAAAACACGCCTACCACCAATATTATCAGCGTCACCACCAAGAACTTAAAAAAGCCTTTAACTATGGCAAACACAAAGCCCTTTCCAAACATAGGTTTCTCCTTTACTTACTGATTTCCCATACGGCGTACAGCACCGTCAACAGGCTGTGACGACACAAACGCCGATATAACTTTGTCGCACTCCGCGGCAGTTTCCACGGAAAATATGAAATGCCTGCCAAGAAGCGAATTTTTCTCTAACAGCCCCTGCTTATCAGACATACACGTGGGAAGGCTGTTGTATATGACCGAACGGTGCTCCCATTCTCGTAACACCGGGAACTCCGCTCCGCGTCTGTCACGCAGTGCAATCCGCCCCGCGTTACATTTATCACATCCGCCAAGCTCTTTGCCCACGCACTTTTCAAGAAGCATCAACGGCACTCTGCCGTATACGAGAGCCAGCTTTGCACCCTTCATATCTCTGGCTTGGGGAAGCGACAGCTCGGGCGATATAACGTACCCCTCAAAGCCCAGTTCCTCGGCTTTTGCGGCACTCGAATTGTTGGCTATATTAAGTCTGAAATCGGCATAAATCCGAAAGCCCAGCTCTTTGGCAAGCTCTATATGACCGAGATTTCCAACCAGGGCGTACTCCGCCCCACGTTTTTTAGCCTCGGCAAGCATTGACTTAACCTTTTCCCTCTCGCTGTCAAAAATCACTGCGGGGAAAGAGACGCCGTTTGCCTTTTTGGAGTACTTGTCAAGCGGCAAAAATCTTATATCAAAATATTCCTTTGCCGCCTCGGTTATCTGCTCGGGGAAAGCAAAGCTTGCGGTACTGAGCTTCAACGCTTTTGCCTGCGGAATGCTCAGCTCTGCCTCTACCACACGCGGTTCTGTCTGTTCGCCGTCACCCGAAAACGCCTCTGCGGTTTCTCTGCGAAGACGGTTGAGGACGGACACGGGAAGCATAACTTTCCCATCCAGCTCAAGAGAAAATTCTCTTACCTCATATGGGGTGGAGCCGAATTTTGTCATCTGTTTTTTTACCGATTCATACGTAAGCGGCTGATTTATGGCATTTTCGGGGACTATATCCGAAACGTACTCAAAAGTCTTTGTGCCGCTTGACATCGTCACGCGGCAAGGCTCGCCCTTTACTATCCTGACCGAAAGGTCTATCGGAATTTTTCTCGTCATACCGTTAAAGGGTTCAAGCTCTCTTGTAGAACGCTTATCCTCATCGGAGCGGACGCCCAACATACTTTTATTGATTCGTCCGGTAAAATATCCGTCGGTAAATCCGCCTCTGGAAAAGATTTCAGCCAGGTCACGCATTTCGCCGCCCGACGCCTGTCTGCCTTCGTCCAAAAGTCTGCGGTATATCCGCGTAACGTCTCTCACGTACTCGGGAGATTTCATTCTTCCCTCTATTTTGAGAGAGGCGACACCGCACTCTATAAGTTCACAAATATGAAGTGCCAGCGAATTATCCTTAAGCGACAGCGGATACCCGCCCGAATAAGGCAGACGGCAGGGCTGTGCGCACTCTCCTCTGTTTCCGCTTCTTCCGCCCACGAGAGAGGAAAAAAGGCACTGTCCCGAATGGCAGACGCAAAGTGCACCGTGAACAAACACCTCGGCTTCTATAGGAGAGTTCAGGGTGAAGGTTTTTATGTCCTCAAAGGACATTTCTCTGGCACAAACCATACGGGACATCCCCATTTCAGCCATTTTTATTGCAGCCGCCACATTATGGCCCGACATCTGAGTGCTTGCGTGAAGCTCGCAATCGGGAAAGCGTTTTTTTATCTCCGAGGCACCGCCGATATCTGCGACAATAAGTGCGTCAGCACCCGCAAAAATAGCAGATTCTGCCGCACTCAAATAAGCCTTTATCTCCCTGTCGAAGCAGAGTGTATTCTGCGTAACGTAAACCTTGACGCCATATGCGTGGGCAAGCTTTATTGCCTCACGCATACCTTCAACATCAAAATTTGCCGCATTTTTTCTGGCGTTGAAATCAACGCCGCCAAAATAAACCGCATCCGCACCGCCGTCAACAGCCGCCTGAAGAGCAGCCATATCTCCTGCGGGGCAAAGAAGCTCGGGCAACTTACGCATATCTTTATATATCTTCAAGTGTAATAAGGTCAAACATTGTTCTCACTCTCTTGTGAGCCTTCTGCTTTTCCTTCTCAACGCTCGTCTTTTCTCCGTCAGCCTTCTTCTCAGGCTCGGAAGCACTGCGGCGAACGGGCTTGATATTAAGCTCAAAGGAATCGTCTATATCATCTGCAATAGCCGCAACGGGACGTTTCTCAGAGGTTTCTTCCGCAACCGTCTCTGCTACGGGAGCAACCTCTTCCGCGGGAGCAACCTCTTCTGCCGCAACCACTTCCGCTGCGGGCGTTTCGGGCTCTTCAACCGTAATCTCAACAACTATCTCCTCGGGCTCTGCCTCTTCAACAGCCTCTTCTGCCGCTTCCTCAAGGGCTGCCTCTTCCGCGAGAACCTCTTCGGCATCTTCCTCAATCTCAACGACTTCGGCTTCAAACTCTTCCTCGGCAGGCTCTTCTTCAACTACCTCAACCAAGATTTCTTCGGCTTCCTCCGCATTTTCAGCCAAAGCATTTTCAAGCTCGGATATAGCTTTCTCAAACTCTTCCTTTGCCTTTTCAAGCTCTTCTGCCGCCTCGACCTTTTCCTTTTCTGCCGCACAAAGCTTCTCATATATTTCCGCTCTGTCGGATTTCTCTTTCGCAAGCGCCTCTTCAAGCTCAGCCAGCTTATCATTCAACGCCTCGTTAGCCTCCGAAACGGTGTTCGCGTTATCAACCTGTGCCTTGAGTATTCTTATCTGGTCGTTGGCGATGTCAATACCGTTCTTCAAGGTATGTGCCTGATCCTCGGTATATGTAAGCTTTTCGTTAAGCTCGCGATTTTCCTCTTTGAGTGCCTCAAGCTCTGCAAGCATAGCCTCGATATCTATTCCGCGTCTTTCTTCTTCCATACGGTTTACGGTTTCCTGGAGCTTATTTTTCTCGGCACAATAATCAAGCGCGCAAAGCAACGCGGCTTCAATCTTGGGACAACGGTTTTCGCTCTTAAGGAATATCTCTCTGATACGGCGGTCAAGTATACCTACCATAGATTCAACTACTTCGGGATCCTCCTCCGTTATGATATTCATTTGAATGTCCGCAATAGTTATTGTGTGCTTGTACTTCATTTAGGCATCCTCCGATTTTCTTTTTGTTTTTAAAATAATTTACAAAAACGCTTGTTTATCACAAAATACGCTTGAAAAATTTCAACAAAAGTAGTATAATAGATATGTTATATATATTATAATACATTCGGGCAAAAATTTAAAGGGCTTTTTGAAAAAAAATTAAAAAATTTTACACATATTTCAATTTTTTTACGTTCAAGACACATTTTCGGTCGAAAAAACACGTGAAAGGACAAAAAATGACAGAACTTCTTTGCAAATTATTTATAAAAAAAGACGCATCGCAGGAAAACAGACGCAAATCTATGGGCACAATGGCGGGAATTGTCGGCGTTGTGATGAATATTTTCCTGTTTGCTTTTAAGCTCTTGGCGGGAATTGTTTCGGGTTCGGTGGCTATCGTTGCCGACGCACTTAACAATCTTTCCGACGCAGGTGCACAGATAATTTCCATAATCAGCTTCAAGCTTTCGTCAAAGCCTGCCGACAGAGAGCACCCCTTCGGCCATGCAAGAATAGAGTACGTGGCATCGCTCGCCGTTTCATTTTTAATAATACTTATCGGCTTTGAGCTTTTCAAAAGCTCCGCGGAAAAGATATTCAATCCCGGACAGACAACCTTTGAAATTGTTTCTGTAATTATCCTGGCGGTTTCGGTTCTGGTCAAGCTCTGGCTGTGTCTCTTTAACCGAAAAATCGCCGACAAAATAAACTCCAGCGTTATGAAGGCTACTGCGGCAGACAGTCTTTCGGATGCGGCGGCAACCTTTGCGGTTCTGGTTTCAATGCTCGTGCTCCGCTTCTTCAAGCTTGACATAGACGCCTATATGGGTATTATTGTCTCGGTGCTTATTTTTGTGGCGGGTATAAAAGTCCTTAATGAAGCAAAAAATTTCATTATAGGAAGCGCTCCCGACGAAGAAACGGTAAACGCCATAAAGGAAACGGTGCTCGCCCACGAGGAGGCAATCGGTATTCACGACCTTATGGTTCACAGCTACGGTGCAAGCACCACAATCGCCTCGCTTCACGTAGAGGTTGACGGCTCGGCAGACGTATTCAAAACGCACGATGCAATAGACAACATTGAAAAAGAGCTTTTCCACACCCTGGGTATTCAGTGTACCATTCATATGGACCCCATAGTGACCGATGACGAAACGGTTTCATCCATGAGGCTGATGGTTTCCGAACTGGTTAAGGAAATCAACGGCGACTGGAACATTCACGACTTCAGAATGGTGGTGGGCGAAACGCACACAAACCTTATATTCGACGCCGTTGTTCCATACGAATGCAACCTAAAACCCACAGAAATTTCGGCTGTGATAAATACAAAAATAAAAGAAAAATTAGGCGACAACTACTTTGTGGTTCTCACCATAGACAAAGACTGAAAGGAGTATGAAATGAGCAAATCGATTGGTTTTGATTTTGGCAGTTCCTGCATCGCATATTGCGACGGAGACAAAAAAGACATTATGATGATGCCCTCCGCGGTAGCCTTCAACCGAAAAACCAAGCAGGTGCTTGCGGCAGGTGCCAACGCCAGAAAGATGGTCGGACGCAATCCGAATTTTATAGAGATCGTAAAGCCGATAAAAGGCGGGACCATATCCGACACGAACTCGGTTGATATACTGATAAGCGAAATACTGCAACGCTTTGACGCCGATTCGGTGTTCAAAAAAACCGAGTTTTTCGCCACTATTCCTTTCGGAATCTCCAAAAGCGACGAAAACGCTTTTGACACCGCATTTTTACAGTCAAGACGTGCCACTCTTGATTACGTGTACACCCCTATAGCCATTGCACTGGGAGCAGGAATGCCCCTTGACATCTCCACAGGACGTATGATTGTCGATATCGGTGCGGGACACGCAGACGCAACCATAATAAGCCACGGCGGTATCGTTACCTCAAGCTCGACAAAAACCGCAGGCGACGCTATAACTGCCGCCGTAGCCGAATACATAGCCGAAGCCCACGGCATAGAGGTGGGTGAGCTTACGGCAGAAGCAATAAAAATAAAACTGGGCACCCTTGACCCGACAAAGCCGTCCCGAAGTATTAAAATCTGCGGCAAGGTACGCCCCGATAAGAACCCGAAATTTGCAAATCAAATTACCGCCTCATCGGTAATAACCTCTCACGAGCTTATCCCGATTATCGCACCTTTTGCTGACAAAATAGTGGAAACCATAACGGTATTACTCGAAAAAACACCGCCCGAAATTTCCTCCGACATCTCCGACTTTGGAATTTTGCTGAGCGGCGGCTCTGCAATGCTTGACGGTATGCCGCGATATTTGCAGCAGGCTGTCGGAGTAAAAATTTCAACCACAAAAGCCCCCGCACAAGACGCGGCACGCGGACTGTGGAGGGTCATCAGAGGCGGAAGAGCCTACGCTAAGTTCACAAAAATATAAGCAACCTACGAACTATGGGCATACATACAAGCACCCTCCGAAACTCATTTTGGGTGCTTCGGAGGTTGTGTATGCTCTTCTCTTCAATAGAATTCATATTTGTTTTTCTTCCGACTTTTTTGATTCTTTATTTCTTGACACCGAAAAAATCGAAAAACGCCGTTCTTCTCATATTCAGTCTGATTTTTTACGCCTGGGGCGAGCCTCGCTTTCTACCGCTTATGGTCTTTACGGTCACATTGGATTGGGCTTTCGGTATTCTCATAGAAAAAAAGCGTGAAAGAGCCAAGCTCTTTCTTGCCATAGCGGTAATATCAAATCTCGGAATACTCGGTATATTCAAATATCTTTCTCCCACGCTTAACTTCCTGGGGCTTCGTGGGGTTACGCTTGCTCTCCCCATAGGAATCTCCTTTTACACCTTTCAGTGTCTGTCTTACGTAATCGACGTATACAGAGGAGAGCCCGCACAAAAAAGCCCTGTCGCTTTCGGCACCTATATAACGATGTTTCCACAACTTATAGCCGGTCCTATCGTAAAATACAGCGATATTTCTTCGGAGCTTACCGAAAGGCACGTCGATTCGGCTTCTGCAGCTCAGGGAATACTCCGCTTTACGTCCGGACTTTGGAAGAAACTTATATTCGCCAACGGTGCCGGAGCTATGTGGAGCTATTTTTCTTCGCTTCAGGGTTCCCAACTAAGCACTCTCGGTGCCTGGGCAGGAATAATATTTTTTGCGTTTCAGATATATTTCGACTTTTCGGGCTACTCCGATATGGCGATAGGCTTGGGCGGCTTGCTCGGCTTCACCTTTCCCGAAAACTTCAACTATCCCTACACGGCAGACAGTATTCGCAGTTTCTGGCACAGGTGGCACATTTCCCTGAGCTCCTGGTTCCGCGAATATTTATATATCCCTCTCGGAGGAAACCGAAAGGGGCTTCCGAGAACGCTTTTCAATATGCTTGCAGTCTGGCTTCTTACCGGAATATGGCACGGAGCCGGCTTCAATTTCCTGATGTGGGGCGGATACTATTTTATCCTCCTTGCCTGCGAAAAGCTTTTTATGGACAGGCTCCTGAAAAGGTTGCCTTCCCCACTCAGGCACGTATATGCTCTTTTTCTCATTCTTGTAGGGTGGGTATTCTTTGCCCTGCCGAGCGTGGGTGACGTATTCTCCTACTTCGGCAGAATGTTCTCACTCTCACCTTCCTCGGGCACGGAGCTTTACCAAATCATCAGAAACATTCCCTTCCTCACGGTAATGCTGCTGGCAGCAACGCCGTACCCAAAGATGGCGGCAGAACGGATTACCCGGCGTCGCGGCGGGCTTAAATTTGCACTGTCTCTGTCAAGCCTTTTCGCGTTTATAATTTGTGTTGCCAATCTGATAGGCTCGTCCTACAACCCATTTCTATATTTCAGATTTTAGAGGTCTACTTTATGGAACAAAAAAGATTTACCAAAAACGATGCTTCATTCGTCTGCGAAAACTGCGGCAAAGAGGTAAAGCCTCTGGGCTACAGCTCGCGGAATCACTGCCCTTTTTGTCTGTGGTCGCTTCACCTGGATATAAACCCCGGTGACAGGGCCTCGGAGTGCGGCGGCAAAATGGAGCCCATACGCGTGGAAACCGACCCCAAAAAGGGGTACATAATCAGCCACCGCTGCACAAAATGCGGCGAAATAAAAAGAAACCGTTCCGCCCACGAGGCTTCTGTTCAGCCCGACAGCCTGAAGCTTTTGATAAAGCTGTGTTCGGGTAACTTTTAAATCACAAATATTTCAATCTTTTTTCACTTGAAAATTTATTAAAATCTTTGTTGTTCACAAAGAATTTATATTTGTGTGTTATAATAATAAATCGGAAATTTTGAGAAAGGAACTCTCTGTAATGATAAAAATCGATCATCTGACAAAAAATTACGGCAATTTCTGTGCGGTAGACGACATCAGCTTTGAAATAGAAGAGGGTGAAATAGTCGGTCTTCTCGGTCCCAACGGAGCGGGCAAGAGCACGACGATGAACATTCTCACGGGATTTCTCTCTGCCACCGGCGGAAACGTGGAAATCAACGGTATCAACGTGCTGGACGAGCCCCTGGAGGCAAAAAAGCTTATCGGATACCTTCCCGAGCAGCCCCCTCTCTACACCGATATGACGGTGGAGGAGTATCTTAATTTTACTTATGACCTCAAGCGTTGCACGCTTGACCGCAAAAAGCACATAAAGGAAATTTGCGACACCGTCAAGATTTCGGACGTTTACAAACGCATAATCGGTCATTTGTCAAAGG
>JAFTLM010000239.1 GCA_017455945.1 Clostridia bacterium
ACGTGTTGCACATCCGTCCATTGTATAAAGGCTTATAAAATAACCTCCGAGCGGATTTGTCCAGGTAGCCGCACCGGTATCTCCCAATTCCTTCTCCAGAATATCAATAACCATCTCAAACTTTGGTCTTATAATATCCGCCAACTTCATCATATGATTTCTGATGTTTTCGGCATTTTTAAAGTACTTCACGTGACGGATCTGATTTATCTTGTCATATCCTATGGTCTGCATACTCATAATTTTTTTGTTGAAAACCATATTACGCTCCGAAGCGGCAAAAATAGCCACACCTGCTCCGGGATAGGATATCTTGGACGTAGACGAGAAATAGTAAACTCTATCTTCGGTTCCGTACTTTTCACAGATAGCGAAAATATCGGCAAGACTATCGGATTTATCGGCATACAAATCGTGAATAGCGTATGCGTTATCCCAGAAAATTCTGAAGTCGGGTGCCGCCGTTTTCATTTTAGCCAAACGCTTTACCGTGCTGTCGGAATAAGTAATTCCGTCGGGGTTTGAATATTTGGGACAGCACCAGATACCTTTTATGGCAGGATCCTTTGCACACAGTGCCTCAACAGCGTCCATATCAGGACCGGTAGGTGTCATATCCACGGTTATCATCTCAACACCAAGCGACTGACATATACCAAAATGGCGGTCATAACCGGGTGCGGGGCAGATGAACTTTATACTTTTTTCCTTTATCCAGGGACGCTCGGAATTACATACACCGTAAAGAAGTGCACGTGCCACCGAATCATACATAAGATTAAGCGAAGAGTTACCGCCCACAAAAATCATTTTTTCGGGAATATCAAGCAACTCCGAAAAAAGCTTTTTTGCCTCGGGTATACCGTCAAGCAAACCGTAGTTACGGTAATCAACGCCACTCTCAGAGTAGCAATCCTTATTGGTTATGCAAGTAAGCATATCTTCCATTATATCAAGCTGGTTGCTTCCGGGCTTTCCGCGCGAAAGGTCAAGGCTATATCCCTTTGCCTTATGTTCCTTATATTCGGCAACCAATTTTTCCTTCAACTCAAACAGTTGAGCTCTGTTAAGCTGTGCGTATTCCATCAAAATCTCCTCAATCAAAACGTTTCTATTATTGTATCACAACTTTTCAAAAAAAGCAAGATGTATTTTTAATTTTTGCAAAAAATATTTTAAAAACCGATTCGTTGCTTGCATTTGCAAGCGTTTTTTGCAAGTTTTTATCTTCTTCTTGCATTTTCCCTGCATATCACTTGTTTTTATTCCAAAAACGTCTTACTATTTCCGACAGTGATGCGGCATCTCCCGCATACATAAGATGCGACCAGTGCTTTGGAAAGAGCTGTCTGTATTTCGGCTCGGAATACCTATCGTCTATAAGCACCACTATTCCCTTATCGCCATCGGTCCTGATTACCCGTCCCGCCGCCTGCAGGACGTTATTCATTCCGGGATAGGTATAGGCGTACTCAAAGCCGTTTTCGTATCGGTTTTCAAAATAATCTCTCATTATATTTCTTTCGCTTGAAAATCCGGGAAGTCCCACGCCGACGATTATACTTCCGATAAGCCTATTTCCGGGCAAGTCTACGCCTTCCGAAAAGCTTCCGCCCAAAACGCAAAATCCTATTCTCATTTTATCCTCGTCGTCCTTAAACGAGTTTATAAAATCCTCGTGCTGTTTGCGGCTCATTCCTTTTTTCTGTACAATAGTACGAACCTTGGGATATTTTTTCACAAAGGCTTCGTGCACTTTTTCAAGATATCCGTAGGATGGGAAATAAGCTATATAATTCCCCGCTTTCGGAGCTACCGCCGCAGCTATACAGGTGGCAATTTTTTTGCAGTTCTTGTCCCTATCCTCAAACCGTGTGCTTACCGTATCTATCGCTGCCAGGCAAAGATTTTCGGGGTCATACGGTGACGCAAGATCAAGGCACAGCGGCTGTTTTCCGCCTCCAAGCAGGTCACAAAAATATGAAATAGGTGCAAGGGTTGCCGAAAACATAACCGACGCCCTGCCGCGTGAAAGCATATCGTCGA
>JAFTLM010000017.1 GCA_017455945.1 Clostridia bacterium
CCTCCCGGCGTTGCCACCGAAATTCCTGCGGTAGTCTGCAAAAAATACGGAAAGGGCACCGTTATATGGTCGTCGCTTCCCCTTGAGTGCGGAGAAAGCGAGGAGTACAGCGATATCGTGCTTTCGCTGGTAAAACGCTTTGCCGACCTTTCCAAGCCCTCTTTCGTAACCGAGGCTCCCGGAAACGTGGAAATAACGCTGTTTGAAAGCAACGGCGAAAAGCTGGTAAACTGCACCGTGATGACAACCGGCTACAAGGCGTACCCCGTTTCGCCCTTTAAAATCAAAGTAAAATGCGATTTTGCGCCAAAAAAAGTTCTCCTTTTGCCCGATGAAGAAAACGTGGAATTTAAGTATTCGGACGGATACGCAGAGTTTGAAGCAAGAAAACTCGATATATTTGATATGTACAGAATAGTTGAATAAAAACTCAAAAAATTTAAGAAAACCTCTTGAAAAATCTTTTGAAATGTGTTATACTGTAGTTTGTAAAACGCTGAGATGAAGTTTGCGGCTTCGCGTAGCGTGCCAAAGAGAGGACCGACAAGGCTGGAAGCGGTCTGCACGTGTGGAGCTTGCTTTTCGCTTCGGAGCGGGTCTTGTGAAACCAAGTAGCAAGACACGGCAGACACCGTTATCGGTCGGCAGAGTGTTAGCTTTGGCTAAAATTACGGGTGGTACCGCGAGGCTTTTCGTACCTCGTCCTGTTTGGACGGGGTACTTTTTTATTCTGCAAATAATAACTATAAATATCGAAAGGAAAAAGAAATGAGAGAAAAATTACAAAACATTCTCACCGAGGCTCTTGACGCCATCAATTCAGGCACAGACCTCGAACAGATCAGAATCAAATATCTGGGTAAAAAGGGTGAGCTTACCGCGGTGCTTCGCGGAATGGGTCAGCTTACACCCGAAGAGCGTCCCGTTATAGGACAGCTTGCAAACGACGTTCGCGCAAAGATTGAAGAAGCACTCGAGGGTGCGGCATCTGCTTTCAAGGCAAAGCAGCTTGAGGCACAGCTCAAGGCTGAAAAGCTTGACGTTACAATGCCCTCCACACGTGCAAAGCTCGGTCACCACCACCCCCTGACCCTGGTTCAGCGCAGACTTGAGGACATCTTCATCGGTATGGGCTTCTCTATCGTTGAAGGTCCCGAGGTTGAGTACGACTACTACAACTTCCAGGCACTTAACATTCCCGAAAATCACCCCGCACGCGACACCCAGGACACTTTCTACATCACAGACAATATTCTTCTGCGTTCCCAGACCTCTCCCGTACAAGTAAGAACTATGGAGAAGCAGAAGCCCCCCATCCGTGTGGTATCCCCCGGACGCGTTTACCGTTCCGACGCGCTCGACGCATCCCATTCTCCCCTCTTCCACCAGTTTGAGGGTCTTGTGGTAGACAAAGGCATCACTATGGGCGACCTTAAAGGCACTCTTGAAAGTTTTGCAAAAACTATGTTCGGTGAGAACACGAGAACACGTTTCCGCCCCCATCACTTCCCGTTTACAGAGCCCTCGGCAGAGGTTGACGTTTCTTGCTTCATGTGCGGCGGAAAGGGCTGCCGTCTCTGCAAGGGCGAGGGTTGGATAGAAATTCTCGGTGCGGGAATGGTTCACCCATTCGTACTCTCCAACTGCGGCATCGACCCCGAGGAATATTCGGGCTTCGCTTTCGGTATGGGTATCGAGCGTATCGCAATGATATCGTACGGAGTTGACGACATCCGTCTCTTCTACGAAAACGACGCGAGATTCATCGAACAGTTCTAAGGAGGTAGAGTAAATTATGAATTTATCAATGAAATGGCTGGCTGATTACGTTGACGTCAGCGATATAAACGTAAAAGACTACTGCGACAGAATGACCGACACGGGTTCAAAAGTCGAGGGCTACGAAATTCTCGGCGAGGACATCGTAAACGTAGTAGTTGCAAAAATTGAAAAGATAACTCCCCACGAAAACAGCGACCACCTTCAGGTCTGCCAGATGAACGTGGGCAAGGAAGAACTTACTCAGATAGTAACCGGTGCACAGAACGTGTTTGAGGGCGCTATTGTTCCCGCCGCTCTCCCCGTGGCGAAGCTTCCGGGCGACGTGACAATCAAAGCGGGCAAGCTCCGCGGAGTTGAGTCCAACGGTATGCTCTGCTCTATTGGCGAGCTTGGACTTACCGAGCACGATATGCCGGGTGCAAACAACGACGGAATCCTCATTCTCGGCGACGAGTACGCAGATAAGCTTGGTATGGATATCCGCGAGGCTCTTATGCTTGAAGACAAGGTAGTTGAGTTTGAGATAACCTCAAACCGCCCCGACTGTCTCTCGGTAGTAGGTCTCGCAAGAGAAACCGCAGTTTCTTTTGACCGAGGCTGGACACTCAAGGCTCCCGTAGTTAAGGGTGCGGGCGACGGCGACAAGATAGAAAACCATCTTAACGTCCGCATTGACGCCCCCGACCTTTGCTACAGATATATGGCAAGAGTTGTCAAGAACGTCAAGATAGAGCCTTCTCCCCTCTGGCTCCGCATGAGACTTCGTGCGGCAGGGGTAAGACCTATCAACAACATCGTTGACATCACGAACTACGTTATGCTTGAATACGGTCAGCCTATGCACGCCTTCGACTACGCTCAGCTTGACGGCTCCAATATTATTGTAAGACGTGCCGCTGACGGCGAAAAGTTCAAGTCGCTTGACGACATCGACCACACGCTTGATAACACAATGCTCGTTATCGCCGACGAAAAGAAGGCTTGCGCTCTTGCGGGCGTTATGGGCGGAGCAAACAGCGAGATCACCGATAAAACCGCTACCGTTGTATTCGAAAGTGCCTGCTTCTCGGGTCCCTCTGTTCGTGTTACAGCCAAGAAAAACGGCATGAGAACCGAGTCTTCGGCTCGCTTTGAGAAGGGTCTTGACCCCGAAAACTGCTATGCGGGACTTGAAAGAGCCTGCGAGCTTGTCGAGCTTCTCGGTGCGGGCGACGTGGTTGACGGCATCATCGACGTTTACCCCACAAAGACAGCCCCCGCAACACTTACTCTTGACGCCGACGTTATAAATCACTTCCTCGGCATCCACGTTTCCGAGGATTATATGAAAGAAATTCTCAAGAAGCTTGAGTTCACTATCGACGGAAACAAGATAACCGCTCCCACCTTCCGTGCTGACATCGGTTGCATGAACGACGTTGCAGAGGAAATTGCGAGAATTTACGGTTACAACAAAATCGAGGCTTCGGCTATCAGAGCCGAGACAACTCAGGGCGGCAGAACCCCCAAGCAGCAGTTTGAAGTTGACCTCTCCGACCTTCTCTGCGACATCGGACTTGATGAAATTCAGACCTACTCCTTCATCAGCCCCAAGTATTACGATAAAATAAGACTTCCCGCCGACAGCTCGCTCCGCAAGTCAATCGTCATTTCCAATCCTCTGGGTGAGGACACCAGCGTAATGCGTACCACAGCCCTTCCCTCTATGATGGAGGTAGTTGCACGCAACAACAATATGGGCAACGAGAACGTATGGCTTTACGAGGTGGCAAGCACCTATATCCCCAACGGCGAAGGTGAGCTTCCCACAGAGGGCAAATCTCTCGTTCTCGCGGCTTACGGTGACGTTGACTTCTACAAGATGAAGGGTGTTGTTGACGAAATCGCCGAGGTTTCGGGCGTTAAGCTTTCCTACACCTCTTACTCCGAGGACAGCGCATACCACCCCGGACGCTGCGCAAAGATTCTCGTCGGCGATAAAGAACTTGGTATTATAGGTCAGATTCACCCCCTTACAGCCGACAACTATGGAATGGACATTCCTGTTTATGCGGCAGTAATTGATTTCGACATTCTCTTTGCCGTCGCAAACCGTACAAAGCACTATAAGGCACTTCCCAAGTACCCGGCATCCACACGTGACTTCTCCTTTGTCTGCGACGAGGCTCTTGAGGTAGGAAGCATCTTTGACGCAGTCACCAAGGCAGGCGGCAAGCTTGTTGAGGACGTTAAGCTCTTCGATATCTACCGCGGAGCACAGGTTGGCGAAAACAAGAAGAGCGTTTCCATAAGAGTAACTCTCCGTGCCGCTGACCGCACACTTACGGTTGAAGAAACCGAAAAGGCTTCCAAGAAGATTCTCGGCGACCTTGAGCACAAGCTGGGCATTACCTTGAGATAAGGGTGACGGTATGGTTCAGGAAAAGATAGACAGAATAAACTATTTGGCTCGCGAATCAAAGGTTCGCGAGCTGACCCCCGAAGAGAAAGAGGAACAGGCGGCACTCCGAAAAGAGTACATCAACGAGTTCAGACTTTCTCTCGGCGGCATCCTTGACAATACGGTCATCAAACGCCCCGACGGGTCTACAGAGCCGTTGAAAAAGAACGGAAAGAAAAAATAATTGAATTTGTGAGAGGAAAAACCCAAAATTTGAGGTTTTTCCTCTTTACTTTTTTAAATGCGTGTGATATAATAAAATCGGTATTTTATAATTATATGGAAGGTGAAAAAATGAAAACAGATATTCAAATTGCTCACGAAGCCAAAATGCTTCCCATAAAGAACATCGCCGACGAGCTTGGAGTGCTTGACGACGAGCTTGAACTCTACGGCAAATATAAGGCAAAAATAACCGACGAGTTCCTTGACAGAATGGCGGACAAGCCCGACGGAAAGCTTATCCTTGTAACAGCCATCAACCCCACCCCCGCAGGCGAAGGTAAGACCACCACAAGCGTCGGTCTTGGTATGGCTATGAAAAAGATTGGCAAGAAGGCAATCATCGCTCTCCGTGAGCCCTCTCTCGGTCCGGTTTTCGGAATCAAGGGCGGTGCCGCAGGCGGCGGATATTCCCAGGTAGTTCCTATGGAGGATATCAATCTCCACTTCACGGGCGACTTCCACGCAATTACAGCGGCAAACAACCTGCTTTGCGCTATCATAGATAACCACATTCACCAGGGCAACGAGCTTGGCATCGACCAGCGCAGAGTGCTTTTCGCACGCGTTACCGATACAAACGACCGCGCACTTCGTAATATCGTTGTAGGTCTTGGCGCAAAGGTTGACGGAGTCCCCCGCGAGGACCACTTTATGATCACCGTTGCCAGCGAGGTTATGGCTATTCTCTGCCTTGCCGATTCTCTTGAAGACCTCAAGGAACGCCTTGGCAATATCCTTGTGGCTTATACTTACGACAATAAGCCCGTGTTCTGCCGCGACCTTAAGGTAAACGGCGCAATGGCGGCTCTCCTTAAAGACGCTATCAAGCCCAACCTCGTGCAAACACTTGAAAACACCCCCGCCCTCATTCACGGCGGTCCTTTCGCAAATATCGCTCACGGCTGTAACTCGGTAAGAGCTACAAAGCTTGCGCTTAAGCTTGCCGACTACACCATCACCGAGGCAGGCTTCGGTGCCGACCTGGGTGCGGAAAAGTTCTTCGATATCAAGTGCCGCAAAGCGGGACTTACCCCCTCCGCTGTGGTTCTCGTTGCAACTGTTCGCGCGCTCAAGTACAACGGCGGCGTTCAGAAGCCCCAGCTTGCAGAGGAAAATCTTGAGGCTCTCCGCGCAGGTGCGGTAAACCTTGAAGCACACATCGAAAACCTCCGCAAGTACGGTCTTCCCATCGTGGTTGCCATCAACCGCTTTGGCACGGACACCGAGGCAGAGCTTAATATGGTTCGTGAAATCTGCGAAAAGGCAGGTGCCGACTTTGCACTTTCCGACGTGTTCGCAGGCGGCGGCGAAGGCGGCGTAGAGCTTGCGAAGAAGGTTGTTGAGGCTTGCGAGAAGCCCTCAAAATTCAAGCTCCTTTACGAGGATAACACAAGCATCGTTGACAAGATAACCACGATAGCAAAAGAAATATACGGAGCCGACGGCGTTAAGTTCGACGCGGCGGCAATGAAGAGCATCAAGGAAATTGAGGCTCTGGGCGAAGAGTTCGCAAAGCTTCCCGTTTGTATGGCAAAAACCCAGTATTCGCTTTCCGATGACCAGACAAAGCTTGGCAGACCCACTGGCTACCAGCTTACCGTAAGAGAAATCAAGCTCAGCGCGGGTGCCGGATTCATAGTTGCCCTTACGGGTGCTATCATGACTATGCCGGGTCTTGGAAAAGCTCCTGCGGCTTACTCCATAGACATCGACTCCAAGGGCAATATAACAGGTCTGTTCTGATGCAAAAAGAACTTGTTACACATTCCCCCGAAGAAACCGAGGCTTTCGGAGCCGAGGTGGCGGTCTACCTGACCGAAACTCCCTCGGCGCCTCGCTTCATCGCCCTTTACGGCGACCTGGGCGTGGGAAAAACCGCCTTTGTAAGAGGGCTGGCGTCGGTCATTGCCCCCGGCTCTGCGGTGCGTTCTCCAACCTTTGCCATAGTAAACGAGTACAAGAACGGCAAAACCTCGCTCTTTCACTTCGATATGTACCGAATTGAGGATGAGGACGAGCTGTACTCCATAGGCTTTTACGACTACCTTGACAGAGGCTTTTGCGTCACCGAATGGAGCGAAAACATCGACTATGCCCTCCCCGAAAGCTACTTAAAAATAGAAATTTCAAAAACCTCTCCCGACAGACCCGACGAGAGAAAACTCTCTTCAAGCCTTGTCAGAAAGGAGAACTTATGATAATCCTTGCTATAGACAGCACCGCCGTAAGTGGCTCTGTGGCAGTATGCCGAGACGAAGAGCTGCTCTGCGAATTTACACTTAACGTGGGCAACACCCACAGCGAAACTCTCTTACCAATGATAGAATCCGCACTTAAAATGTGCGACCTGAAGGTATCTGATGTTGATATGTTCGCCTGCGACGAGGGCCCCGGCTCCTTCACAGGCGTCCGTATAGGCGTGGCAACGGTAAAGGGGCTTGCCTTTAACTCGGACAAGCCTTGCATCGGCGTCTCCACGCTCGAAGCGTTGGCACAAAATCTCGTGGGCTTTGAAGGCATTGCCTGCCCTGTTATGAATGCAAGAAGAGGTCAGGTCTACAACGCACTCTTTGAGGTGTCAAACGGAAGCCTCAAACGGCTGTGCGAGGACAGAGCGCTCCCCATCTCCGAGCTTGAGGCGGAATTGCTGAACAGCAACGCCCCCATATATCTTGCAGGTGACGGCTACGGCATCACGCTTGACGGATTTAAAGAGCTCAAATGCAAATTCACCCCCGAACCCCTCCGCTATCAGAGCGGATATTCGGTGGCGGTCTGTGCCCTCCGAAAGTACAACGAAGGGGCAAGAACAGACGACCGTGAGATCACGGCAACCTATCTCCGCCTGCCCCAGGCAGAACGCGAAAGACTTGAAAAAGAAAAATCAAATTGAAAAGGAAATAAGACTATGAAAAACAACAAAATCGTTATCGGCTCCGACCACGCAGGCTACAGCCTCAAGCTCAAGGTTATCGACCACCTCAAGGAAAGAGGCTTTGAGGTTATCGACGTCGGAACAAACAGCCTCGACAGATGCGACTATCCCGTGTACGCTCACGCCCTCTGCGAAAAGATTCAGAACGGCGAGTGCGAACTGGGTATCCTTGTATGCGGTACGGGCGTAGGTATGTCTATGGCGGCTAATAAGCACAAGGGCATTCGTGCGGCTTGCTGCTCCGACACCTTCAGCGCAAGACTTACCAGAATGCACAACGACGCAAACGTACTCTGCTTCGGTGAACGTGTAGTAGGCTACGGTCTTGCTTGCGACCTTGTTGACAACTTCCTTGACGCCGAATACGAGGGAGCACAGCACGCAAAGCGTGTAGAAATGATAATCGGTTACGAAAACGGCAATTTCGGAGTGTAAAAAAGTGGGAGCTGTATCGGCATTTAAAAAATTTCTGAGCTTTTTGGCTCCGGAAAAGAAAAAACCGAGCTTCACCTCGGCTGTTATCGTTGCGGGAGGAAGCTCGACACGTATGGGGGACGGAGTCTCCAAACAGCTTGTTAAAATATGCGGTATTCCAGCCGTCGTCCATTCCCTGCTCGCCTTCGAAAAAGCCCCCGAAATAAAAGAGATAATCGTGGTAGCCAAACAGGAAGAACTGGAGCTTTACCGCGACTTTAAAAAGACCTATAACCTGACAAAATTTAAAAAAGCCGTCTCGGGCGGAGACACAAGACAGCGTTCGGTTGAAAAGGGCGTTGCGGTCATCTCCGAAAAAAGCAATTACGTTGCCATACACGATGCGGCACGTTGCCTCATAACCACCGAGGAGATTTCCGCGGTCTGCCAACAGGCGTATATTTATGAAGCGGCAACCGCCGCCGTAAAGGCTGTGGATACGGTAAAGCTGGCAAACTCGGCAGGCTTTATCGAAAGCACCCCCGACAGAAACTGCGTCTGGCACGCACAAACTCCACAGGTCTTTTTCGCCGACCTCTACAGGGCGGCTATCGCCGTTGCCAACCGCGACAACGTGACAGCCACCGACGACTGCTCGCTGGTTGAAAACATCGAACACCCCATAAAACTGGTGGAATGCTCACGCGAGAACATTAAAATCACCACCCCCTCCGACGTTGCAATAGCAACCGCCACAATAAAAGCACGTGTAGCAAAAAAGGAGAAAAAGCAATGAGGATCGGTCACGGTTATGACGTTCACAGACTTGCGGAGGGACGAAAGCTCATTATCGGCGGTGTGGATATTCCCCACGAAAAGGGTCTGCTCGGTCACTCGGACGCAGACGTGCTCACCCACGCCGTTATGGACGCACTTCTGGGCGCGGCGGCACTTGGCGACATCGGAAAGCTTTTTCCCGACAGTGCAAAGGAATACGAAGGTGCGGACAGTCTGCTTCTCTGCAAAAAGGTGGCGGAGCTGCTGACCTCAAAGGGCTACCGTATTATAAATATCGACTCGACGGTTATCGCCCAAGCTCCAAAGCTTGCCCCTCATATAAACGCTATGCGTGAAAATCTCGCAAACGCACTTGGATTAAGCCCGGAGCTTGTCAGCATAAAAGCCACCACCGAGGAAGGACTCGGTTTTTCGGGCGAAAAACTGGGCATTGCGGCTCACGCCGTCTGCCTCATTGAGTGTATATAATAAAGCGTTTTTCCTGCGGACATTCATTCTCAAACGTCAAGGATTTTTTCGTCTTTTCCGCATTCCGACGCAAAACCTTATTACAGTTATATGCACCCGAATATATTTTTGACAACAAAATTCACTTAAATACGACACAAGAAAGGGATTACTATGATTTATATTGCCCCCTCTCTGCTTGCCGCAAACTTCACCTGCCTCGCCGACGAGGTGAAAAAGGTTGAAGAAGCGGGAGCGAATTATCTTCATCTTGACGTAATGGACGGCGTTTTTGTGCCGAATATCAGCTTCGGTGCGGGAATTGTCGAGGCACTCCGCCCGGTAAGCCGTCTCTACTTTGACGTGCATCTTATGATAGTTGAACCTATCCGCTACGTGGATAACTTCATCTCCGCGGGTGCCGACAGCATCACAATCCATTACGAAAGCTGCAAGGACTGCCGCACGGTGCTCGAGTATCTCAAATCCCACTCGGTAAAGGCAGGTCTTGCCATATCCCCCGACACCCCCTACGACGTGGTTCTTCCGCTTCTTGACGTGGTCGATATGGTGCTTGTTATGACGGTTGAGCCGGGATTTGGCGGTCAGAGCCTTATTTTCGGTGCCCTTGACAAGGTAAAACACATCAGGAAATACATGGACGAAAACGGGCTTGAGAATATAGACATTCAGGTTGACGGCGGCATCAACGACAAGAACGTGGGGCTTGCCTCTGCGGCTGGAGCAAACGTAATAGTCGCAGGCTCGGCTATCTTCAAATCCCCCAAGCCACGACTTGCCATAGCTGCCCTCCGCGAAGCTATAAACGAGAATCCTTACGTTGGCTGATAAAAAAGCGGCATTGCCGCTTTTTTATGAAAGGAGAAAATCATGGGAAGAAAAATATTTGAGGAACACAACTTCAAAATCGAAGGAAATATCCTCCCTCTTGAAAAATTCAGGCTTTTTTGCGACCGCGAAGGCGGCATAATCATCTCCGACGAGATAAAAAAGCAGATATTCGAACAGGCGGACGAAATTCTCACTCGGGAAATTCCCTCGCTCTACGCCACCGAATATATGATGTTCAGGCGCGACGGCAACCGCTCTGTCTATGAGAAAAAATTCTTTGAACGCAGAGA
>JAFTLM010000240.1 GCA_017455945.1 Clostridia bacterium
ACGAAATTATTCGGCATATAAAGCTCCTTTTTGTACATTTTCACCATTTTCCTTGCTTGACAAGGCGATTTTGGTATGTTATAATAATTGAAAGAATGGTGAAGGAGAAAAATTATGAATAAAAATGCGGAATTTTTCAAGACCGCAGGCTACGGAATGATGATGCATTTCGGACTTTATTCGGTTCTTGGCGGTGAATATAAGGGAAAACAAGGGCATAAGTATGCCGAGTGGATAGGTGCGCATTTTGCTATTCCCAACGCCGAATACGAACAGCTTGCAAAGGTTTTTAATCCGATATATTTTGATGCCGACGCAATTATAAAATTCGCGCGAGACTGCGGAATGAAGTATTTTGTGGTTACCACAAAGCACCACGACGGATTTGCCATGTACCACTCGAAGGTGGATAAGTACAACGTGGTGGACGCGACGCCCTTTGGCCGTGACGTTGTGGGCGAGCTTGCCGAGGCGTGTGCCAAGTACGGCTTGAAGCTGGGATTTTATTACTCCCAGGACCTTGACTGGCACGAAAAGCACGGCGGCGGCTATCTGTCCGAGCCTGTAAAATGTGCCGGCGTGACCTGGGAAAACAGCTGGGATTTTCCGAACAAAGAGGAGAAGGACTTTTCTATTTGCTTTGAAAATAAAATTATTCCCCAGATAGAAGAGATAATGACGAATTACGGTGAGATTTCGTTGGTGTGGTTTGATATGCCGATGACGCTCTGTGCCGAGCAGAGTAAGAAAGTTTACGACACCGTAAAAAGACTTCAGCCCGATTGCCTTGTAAATTCCAGACTGGGTAACGGTGCATATGACTACGTTTCGTTGGGAGACAACGAGATTCCCGCCACACGTGAGGAGTGGGATAAGCTTTCAAAAATCGACCCCGCAAAGGTCAACTATAAGTCAATAAACGGCTTCAAGCCCAGTAAGTACGGTATATACGAGTCGGCTTGCACGCTTAATCACTCCTGGGGCTTTTCCTACCGCGACCAGGATTGGGTGAGTGCGGAGAAGCTCTACAAAAACAAAAAGCACCTCAATTCAATGGGCATTAACTATCTTGTCAACGTGGGACCCGACCACTTGGGAAGAATTCCCGGAGCCTCTATGGATATTCTGAGAGCCGCGGCAGAGCTTGAGGAGAACGACAAAAATGATTAAGGCCGTAATTTTCGATTTTGATGGCACTCTTGCCGATACACTTGAGTCCATAAAAGAGGGAATTAATCTCACAATGGAAAAATTCGGGTACCCGTTTAGTACACGCGATGACGTGCAGGCACACATAAACCACGGTGCGAGAAACCTTATAAAGCTATCGATACCGTCCGAGCTTCAGGGAGACGAGGCAAAGGTTGACGAAGTATACGCAGTTTATAACGAAATGTACCAAAAAGTATACCTCAACGTGGAAGAACTGTATGACGGAATGGACGCGGCTATAAAAGCACTGAATGAGGGCGGAATAAAGATGTCGGTGCTTTCAAATAAGCAGGACCCGATGGTTGTGGGGCTTTGCAAAAAGAACCTGCCCGAGAAGATGTTTACCGAGTTCAGAGGACAGCGTGTGGGTGCTCCCACAAAGCCCGACCCCACCGTACCGCTTGAAATATGTGCACTTATGGGAGTTGACCCTTCCGAGTGCGCACTTGTGGGAGACAGCGACGTGGATATGAAGACGGCGAAGAACGCGGGCTTTACCGCAATAGGCGTTTCCTGGGGCTACAGACCGCCCGAGCTGTTGCTTGAAAACGGAGCGGATTTTATTGCGAAAACCGCTGATGATATAGTAAAAATTGTCTTGAACAAATAATTGCTACAAAAGGAGAAGATACCATGATGATCCCCTTTAACAGAGATTGGCTGTTTTTCAAAGGTGACGTGACTACGTCGGGTCAGCGCGGCTTTACCAAAGCCGGGACTTGGTGGCAAAACGGTGCGGCGGCAAAGCTTGACGATAAGAAGTGGAAAAAGTTAGACCTTCCTCACGACTTTATGTTTGAAAGCGAGTTTACAAAAGCACCTTCCGACCAGACCTGCCCCGCAGACCTTCCCGATATGGGAACTATTGACAGTATCCACGCTTCCAGAGGCTCCATAGCGGGCGGAGTAGCGTGGTACAGAAAGCATTTTTACGCTCCCGAGGGCTCGAAGGGCAAGAAAATATACCTTCGCTTTGACGGAGTTTGCCGTGACTCTACCGTTTACGTTAACCAGTACCGCGTGACCTCAAACCTTAACGGATTTATGGGCTTTTCGGCAGATATTTCCGACCTGCTTACGTATGAGGGCGAAAATATTGTAGCCGTGCGTGTTGATTCCACCGAAACCGAGGGCTGGTGGTATCAGGGAGGCGGTATCTACCGCAACGTGTGGCTCGACGTAAGAGAACGCGTGCATTTTTCTTACAACACTCTGCATATTCTTCCCGTGGTTGACTACGAGAACAAAAAGGCGTCGGTAAAGGTGTCCTTTGACATCGAAAACCATACCGAGAAAGCTGAGGAGTGCAGGGTCATCGTGCAGACCTATTCACCCGATGACGTGCTTGTAAACGAAAACATTTGTACTTTAAATCTGCCCCATATGGATAAGGCAAGCGGCGAGGTCAGCTTCGAGCTTGAAAACATCTCGCTTTGGAGCTGTGAACACCCCGAGCTTTACCGTGTAGTACTGTCTGTTGACGACGGCACGAAAGAGGGAAGAGACAGAATAGAGTGCAAGACCGGTTTCAGACATATTTCTTTTGACGCAGAAAAGGGCTTCTTTCTCAACGGCGTAAACACCAAAATGAAGGGCGTTTGCGTTCACCAGGGACACGCCTGCGTGGGCTCTGCCGAGTACGACGGACTTCACGAGTTCAAGATAAAAAAGCTCAAATCCTTTGGCTGTAACGCTTACAGAACATCTCATCATCCCGTTTCGCGTGAGCTGCTTGATGCCTGTGACCGCTTGGGTATGCTTGTAATGGACGAAACCCGTCTTATGTCTACGGGCAACGAGGACAGGGCTATATTTGAGCAAATGATAAAGAACGACCGCAATCACCCCTCTGTAATAATGTGGTCTATAGGTAACGAGGAATACAAGATTCAGTTTACCGAGCAGGCTAACTACATCTGCCGTACTATGACGGCGATAGCTCATAAGCTTGACCCCACCAGACCCACTACAGAAGCTCTTCTTTTGTGGGACGTTGAACAAAAGAAGCTCCGCACCGACGTTGAGGTTACAGCACCTGTCGTCAACAACGTGGACATTCTTGGAATAAACTACGGAGTTTCCAACTGGGACAAGCTCCCCACCACCTTCCCCGATAAGCCTTTCGTGGGAAGCGAGACGGCAACGATAAACACCACGCGCGGAGCGGTGGTAAGAGACGATTCGCTCTGCCAAATTCCCATCGGATACGACATCGCCAAAGGCGTAAACACCTGGAAGAAGGTAGCCGAAACCGATTACTGTATGGGTATGTTTGCCTGGACGGGATTTGACTATTTCGGAGAACCCACGCCCTTTACATATCCCGCAATAAACAGTACATTTGGAATACTGGACGTCTGTGGATTCCCCAAATACCCCTATTACTATTACAGAGCAAACTGGCGTGACGACGTTGATACCTTTGAGCTTTGCCCCCACTGGAACTACGTTGCGGGCGGCGAGAAGCGTAACGTCTATCTCTTCTCAAAATGCGACGAAGCCGAGCTTTTCGTAAACGGTTGCTCCAAGGGCAGAAAGAAGATAGAAAAGTATATGGCTGCCGAGTGGGAAGTGGATTTTGAACCCGGTGAAATTACCGCCGTGGGCTATAAGAACGGTGTTGAGACCAACAGAAAAACACTTGCTACCACAGGCGTTGCCTGCGAGCTTCGTGCCGAGGTTGAGCATTTAAGCGTTGATGAAAACAAATTTGTCTGGGCTATTGTCAAGCTTTCGGCTGTTGACAGCGAAGGCAGAGTGGTTCCCACCGCCGAGAACAGCGTCAAGCTGATTATGGGCGATGGAGTAACGCTTGCGGGCTCTGGCAACGGAAATCCCATCTGTCACCAAAACCGCAGGGGCTCGTCCTACAGTCTGTTTGGAGGACTTGCGCAGGTTATAGTCCGCCGTGACGTCTCTCTCGGAGGAGGCAAGGCAACCTTTGCCATAGACGGAATGAATTCCGTTACGGTTGAATTCTGATAAAATTGACAAAGAGGGCGTTTTAAATAAGACGCCCTCTTTTTGTTTTAAACGTGCTGCGAGGGGTGTGTTCGCACTCGCCAAGTCCAGAAAGGTTTTTGCGGAGCTTTTTGCAAAAAGCGACCTCTTGTGCCCGCAGGCACTCGGCGTTTTCTTTGTGAGCTTTCTTTTGCGCCTTTTGTGTCAAAAGAAAGCGGAG
>JAFTLM010000241.1 GCA_017455945.1 Clostridia bacterium
ACTTTCTCTCCTTGAGTGTAAGGGATGTGTGGGATTTGACTGGTTCAAGTATTGGGATAATGACCCCGAAGATCTTACCACAGACCTTTCCAACAGAAACGCCAATAAGGGTATAATAGATAACGACGGAAACGAGTATACCGAGCTTACCGAATATATGAAAGAGCTCAATACCCAAAAATATAACCTCATAAAATTCTTCGACGGAAGATAAATTAAAAGCAGTCCGAAAATTTCGGACTGCTTTTCTTATATTAATTCAAACCCGTGTATGGAAGTAGAAGCTACACCTTTGTACGTGAAGACTAGGGAATGAACACATGCGGGTATATTTATTGAGGACGAGGCTTCTTCCCAGATGTTCGCTCTTCGTGTGGGAATAGTCGCCAATATCTCTCCACCCAGCTCGGTTCTTACCTCAAATTCACCTACACCGTAACCCCTTATCAATATCTTGATTTCGCTTGTGGTGCCGTCAAACTCAAAATTCTTGAACCCAACGGTGCAGCCGTTGGTGATGTCGGCAACGTGCCCGAGAATTTCATCACCGTCTTTTCCATCCTGTGTGATTTTTGGGAAATGATTTGGGTTATAGTCTCCCGAGAAAACGTAACAAGCGATGTGGGCAGGGTAGAAGCCTTTGCCGACAAGCGGGCCTCCATTAAGACCGCAAGAGGAAATTTCCGCTTGTGTAAAGCTTCCGTCTGCGTTCATTATAATCTTTTCAGCACAGCCCTGTCTGCTATATGAGGTTTTGTTTGTCTGACGGTGATAGAATATGTAATACTCTCCGTTGATAAATTCAACGCTTCCGTGGTTGTTTCCGCTGTGCCTCATTTTTACGTCTGCGGGCTTGTACGTGTCAATGTTGACGTCAGCGTTGCTTATAAGAATTCCGCCGTATTTGAAGTTTTCGGTAGGCGTATCACTGACCGCGTAGCAAAGCTCGTGGCAAACGTCCGAAGAGTAAATAAAATAATATTTTCCGTTGAATTTTCTAATGGAGGAAGCCTCAAAGAATTCGTGGCTTTTGTATTCTTCAAGACTTAATTCAGTGCCGTCATAAGAAATAGAGGGAACTATATATTTGGGCTCTTGTATGATAGTAAGCATATCCTTGTCAAGAACCGTTGCCATAGCTCCGTGTCCTCTGTGGCGTCCAAAACCGGTGTAAAGATAGGTTTTGTCACCCTCTGTCATTACGCCCGGGTCGAACTGAGGATTGGCTCCCACTTTCCTTCCGTAATATGTGCCGTCACTGTGGTGAACGTAACCGTAGAATCTGTATTCTCCGGCAGGCGTGTCGCATACCGCAACCGATACAATATCTTCCATATCAAGTACGTAATAAAGATAATATCTTCCGTCAGGACCTTGTGTGACGTCGGGGGCAAACATATTCATCTTGCCGTCTTTGTTGAGAGGATCTGATGTCTTTGGGTAAATAACACCTTCGTATCTCCAATCGGTAAGATCGTCAACGGGGGCTGAGTAACAAATGTAATCTCCGAGACAAAATACCCAGCCGTTAAAAATGTCGTGTGAACCGTAAACGTAAACACGGTCGCCGAAAACGTGAGGCTCTCCGTCGGGAACGTACTCCCAAGAGGGCATATAAGGATTAAAAATTTGTTTTTTCATACAATTCTCCTTTGTGCTTACTTCAAGAAAATTATATCAAACAGTTGTTCAAAAGTCAATAAATAGTTGTAATTTGTCTTGATTTTGATTAAAAAATGACTATATATTAGTTTCTGGAATTTTTTCTTGACTTTTGTATCAGAATATTGTAGAATGAATATAAATAAATTTAACGGAGGAAAACATGAAGAAGTTTTTAGCACTCGTTTTTGCAATTATTATGGTGTTGTCTTGTGTTGCTTGTGAAAACTCATCAACAACGCCTGAGTCTCCGGATGGGACGGAAGTACCCGAGACAGAAGTACCCGAGACAGAAGCACCTGAGACAGATGCACCTGAAACAGACGCACCCGAAACCGATGCGCCTGAGACAGATGCTCCGGAAACCGAAGACCAATTTGATACCCCCACAGAAATCGACGGAAAAGATGAAAGAGAGTATATATTCAAATATACCTTCGACAACGTGGCTTCTATGCACGATGAAACACCCGAGGGCTTTGTACTCTCATATCACAAGAATCTTCCTTATGAACTTGTTCCGGGTGAAAACGGGTACATAAAAAATACAACCGATGACGGATATATTTTCATAGAGGATAAGAATTTTGTCCTTAACGGTAAGAGCTTTATTTTTGAGGCAGAGCTTACCTTTACATCTTTGCCTGTTGAACGTGAAAGCAACAAGGGAAAGGGAAGCTACCCGCTTTCTATCCTCTCGTGGATAAGAAAGAACGAAACAAACCAGCACTATGACTTCGCGTTCAAAATGGACGGTGACGGATATATCTATACTACCAGTATGACAGAACACACAGGCGTTAAGCTTGAGGTGGGACAGAAATACGTTATAAGCGCATACTATACGTCCGAAGGTCAGGTAAAAGTGCTTGTAAACGGTAAACAGGTAGGAAACAAGAGCTTTACACCTCGCGATACACTCAACTATTCCGTGCTTCGTCTTATGGACGGTTCAAGAGCACATTTCGGAGTAGAGATACATAGCGCTTGTGCTTATTATTCCGATATGTCACAGTTTTTGCCCGATGCGGAGCGTTCGCTTTCTGAAGCAACCACAAACGTGTCTAAGGGCGTTTATTTCGAAGGATATACCGAAAAAGACGCTCTTTCCTATGCGGTTGGCGAGGAAGTTAATCTTGAAGTATACCTTATGGCAAACGGCGAGGTCGTTTCCGTGCCATATTTCTACTATACCGTAGAAGGCGAGGACGGCAAGCAAAAGAGCGAGGGCTATGCAGACGGCTCAAAAGGACACTTCACAGTTACTACAAAGATGAGTAAACCGGGTCACGCTCTTGTAACAGTTTATATGTGTGATCAAAATAAAAATAAAATCAATACCAACATTGTTTTCCGCGGCGGAGCTCTGGTCGGTGCAGAGCAGATCTTGCCGGGAGCAAAAGCCCCCAAGGACCTTGAAGCATATTGGGATAAGGTGATTGCGGAATGCTATAAGAGTGATACTATCAATCTTGTGCGTTTTGAGGAGGTTCCCACTTCAAAGTATAACTATGACGTTAATAAATATAAGGTTTACCTTTTTGAAATAGGCTACGGTGACGGCGAGATTGCTACAGGATATATTACCTATCCGCTTAATAAAACCGAACTTAACCTTCGTATACTCTTCAGAGGCTACAGTGCAACAAGAGTTGCGGAGCCTAAATTCAATGAGTCTGCAGTTACTATGGAAATGGCACCTCACGGATTCAGAATGGACGACCCCAATCCCAAGTACCCCAATTCCAAGTACGGCTTTGATATTACAGAAAATCAAAATCCCGATACCGTCTACTTCCACGGAATGCTTACCAGAAATATTCTCGGTGCACGCTTGCTTAAAGCATTCGCTTGCGGAGAGGAATACGGAAAGATAATGTATAACGGAAAGCAGATAGAGCCTCTCGGCGTATGGGAAAAAGGCGACTATTTCCTTTCCAGCGGCGGAAGCCAGGGCGGTTTCCAGGCTATCGCTGTAGGAGCTATGGATGATGACGTAACCGATATCAGCATGGGACTTCCTTGGTTCTGTGATATAGGCGGTCAGAATATAGGCAGATTCCCCGGCAATCTCAGACCCGCGTATACAGACGCCCTTATGTACTACGATTGTTGCTCACTTGCAACCCTTGTGGATAAAGACGTTAACGTTACTCTCAGTGCCGGACTTGGCGACAGAACCTGTCCTCCGTCCAGTATTATGGCGGTGTATAACGCTCTTGATTGTAATAAGTCTATAACTTGCCACCAGAATACAGACCACTCTTATACCCCTCCGTCTGCAGCGGCATATAGACTCAGAAATAACTAAAATATATAAAGAAAAGCAGGTCAAAAG
>JAFTLM010000242.1 GCA_017455945.1 Clostridia bacterium
ATAAGCTCCAACTTATTGGGTTAGACGTAGATAAAAATGCTATACAAAGAATGGAATCGGGACAGCGTTTTATAACCGATATAGAGTTGACTTACCTTGCAGAAGCCCTCAACACTACTATATCCGAACTTTTCTTTTAATAATTCATACGGTAAATTATGTAAAGTCCTAAATTAAAATTCCGAATGGAACGGTTTACACCTCTTGAAAACACTACCTTATTTGACGGGAGGCTATCAGCCTCCCGTCAAATATCAATTCCACATCTTTAAAAAAGCCCCCCGATTTTTTACATCGAGGGGCATTTTTTATTGTCAAGCCAAAATAATTTTATTCGTTAAAGAAGTATCTTATTCCTGAAGTGGTTGCCTATGGTGGCTATCAGCTTAAGCCAGGGCTCAACCAGCTCTTTTGCGTCCTCGCCAAGTCTGACCTGGTTGAAGGTCTCAAAGCTGAGGTCGCCGCTGTATTCTATTCGCTTCAGCGAGGTGTAGAACGCTTTCCAATCTATCGTACCCGTATAGGGTGCCTTGTGCTGGTCCTGCTCGCCCGCGTTGTCATGAATGTGCAGTGCTTTGATTCGCTTACCCAGAATCGGAATCACACGTCTGGGGTCGTGTCTGAGGCGGTTCATATGACCCGTGTCGAGGCAGTACCCAAAGCACTCTTTACCTGCAAGCTCGTTATAACGGTCTATAATCTTTACCGCCTCCTCGGGCTCGCTTCCGATGCCCGCAAAGGTAGTAGCTCCGCCGCCTCCGAAAAGGTTCTCCAGGCAGACGGTTACGTTTGTTTCCAAAAGCTCGGGAATAAGGCTTGTATAGAGCTTATCGTTTATTGCCATTGCCTCGTCAGCCAGGTCGTAGTCGCTGTTTCTGGGCGCGGTGAAGTTGTGGATAACAAGATTTTTACAGCCCACTCTGTCGCAGAAAAGTATCATTTTCTTATAAATTTTAATCATATAGTCAAGCACGTAGGGCTTGTCTATAACGTATGCGGGAAAGGGCGCGTGAGCCTGGGTTATCTCCAAGCCGTTTTTCTTTATGTGGAACAGTTCCTCGCTGTAGTAGTCGAGTATTTCCTCCATATCCTTCTCAAAAATGCAGTTGCCCTCGCATCTGCCTGCGTTGATATCCACAGGACGCAGTGAGTGGTCTATATTCCAGTCTATCGCTTCAAAGCCCGCCTCGGCTATGGCTCCGTAACAGTTTTCAACGCCGAGTTCTTCTATAAGTCCGCCTGTCTGTACGCTGATTTTCATATTTCTTCTCCTTAGTTGTATATACTTTTCTTGGCACCCGAAAGGTCGACCTTGCCAAGATATTTTTCGGAATCTATTCCCAGGTAGTCGCACATATTTTTCATCTCGGCTACAGTACTGATATTGACCTCTATGCCCTCCTCAAGCAGTTTTTTCATTCTGCCTATCTCTTTTTCGCCGTGGGTATATATAGGCTGATTTTCATCGGCACGCTTTGCGTCGCGAAGCTCCTGCAGGAACACTGAAAGATTCTTTTTAAGCTCTTCGGGGTTTCCAAACACTGCGGGGTCAACAACTATAAATGCGTGGCAGGTGCCCGCACCAACACCGGGAGCGCGCACGTGGTGATTTGAGGTAGCTCCGCCCGACATAATTGAGCAAAGAAGCTCGCATATCATACTGAAGCCGTAGCCCTTGTGGCTTCCCGAATCCTCGCGGCTTCCGCCCACAGGCAGGATTCCGCCCACGCCAACGTGACCGTCGATGCAACCGAGAACCTCTGCCGCATCGGAGGATTCCTTGCCGTCCTTACCCATCGCCCAGCCATCGTGCAAGGGGTTGTTTTCTTTATTGTACACCTCAAGCTTGCCCTTTGGAACCACCGTGGTAGCGGCGTCGAACCAGAAGGGATACGGCTCGGCGGGCATAGCAAACGCAATGGGGTTAGAGCCGAGCACAGCCTGCTTTGAGCCTGTATGCACCATTATCGACTCGGAGTTTGTGGCTGAAATACCGATAAGCCCCTCGTCGCACGCCATCTTGCTGTAATATCCCGCAATGCCGAAGTGATTGGAATTACGAACCGTCACAAACGCCATGCCTACCTGCTTTGCTTTCTTTATTGCCAACTTCATAGAGTATGCCGCAATAAGCTGACCCATACCCGAATGTCCGTCGATTACCGCCGAAACGGGGGTCTCAAAAACCACCTCGGGCTTGGCGTTTACGTTGACGCTTCCCTTTTCTATGGCTTTGTGGTAACGAACCAGTCTTTGTGTTCCGTGAGATGCGATGCCGTAAAGGTCGGCAAGCAACAGAACGTCGGTTATCTGTGCCGCGTCCTCGGCACAAAAGCCGAATTTTTCGAAGGCTTCGCAACAAAGCCCTCTCAGGGTTTCCGAGCTGTAGGTAATATGATTCATTTTTCCTCTCCTTAATCTGTAAAGGTTATTGATATCGGTAACAAGCCCATTTTAAATCTTTTGGTCTGAAAAATCAATTAATAAGCAAGACTAATTTGAAAATTTATGTCCTTATTTTATAGTTTTTGTTGAGTATACCGATTGGTATATCTCCCGAAAAGGATTACACTCCTATATCCTCGTATATTTCAAGCAGGCGTTCTTCGGCGGCGTTCTTTTCCTCTTCCAGCTCCGCCGCCTTTTTGTAATCGGTTGCCGCCGAGCCGTAAAGCTCGCCGTCTATCTCTTCTATTCTCGCCTCAAGTTTCTCGGCTTCCTCGCGCAAGCGTCTGATTCTCGCCTGCTCCTTACGTGCCGCCGCCGCGTCCTGCTTGTTCTTCAGGTATTGCTCCTTATTGGCACTGACCTTTGGTGCCGAAGCCTCGACAGAAACCGCCGCCACCCGTCCTTCCTTGAACTCCAGGTATTCGGTATACCCCTTGCCCTCTCTCGTGGTTTTGTGAGTGAGGCAACCGCCGCCCTTTTCGGCGGGAATTATCTCTATTATTCCCGTGGCAAGTCGGTCGGTGAAATAACGGTCGTGGGAAACGGCTATTACCGTGCCCTCAAAGTTTAGCACAGCCTCCTCCAGCGCCTCTCTGGAGGGAATG
>JAFTLM010000243.1 GCA_017455945.1 Clostridia bacterium
CCACCAGCGGTGACATTTCGGTTATGATGAACTCTATCACAGCCGCACAGCATCAACATACATTTATCTACCGTGGCTGGGAGGTTGAAACTTCGGGCAACCCGCTTGCACACGCTATTCTCCGCGGATACGTAAACAAGCACGGTCAGTCTATGTCCAACTACCACTATGAGGATCTTATTCACCTTGCGGAAACATATGAAAAATCGGGACTTGCAAATCCCGCGGTAATCGTTGACGCGAACCATGCAAACTCGGGCAAGAAGTATCTTGAGCAGGTTCGTATTTCCAAGGAAATACTTCACAGCTGCCGTTACGACCCCGCGGTAAAGAAGCTTGTCAAGGGTCTTATGATTGAAAGCTACATCGAGGACGGTTGCCAGAAGATCGGCGAAAACGTATACGGAAAATCTATCACCGACCCATGCCTCGGTTGGGAAAAGACCGAAAGACTTATATACGATATTGCTGACGTGCTTTAAGGCATCAATATAAATGAATATTGTTTTTCTTTTACTTTTCGTTGCCGTTTTACTCAGCTTTGTTATAGCAGATATTTCGATAGTTTATGCCCTTTTGATAGGGTATGGCATTTTCTTCATCTATGCGTTAAAGAAGGGATTTAGCGTACTTGAGGTTTTAAAGATGTCGGCAAACGGAATACTGTCCGCCAAGAACGTACTTATAAACTTTTTGCTTATAGGTATGCTCACCGGATTGTGGAGGGCGTCGGGGACGATTCCCTCCATAGTTTCATATTCGGTAAAAATAATGCATCCGAGCTTTATGATAGTGCTGACGTTTTTACTCTGCTGTCTAGTCTCTTTCTTGACGGGTACGGCTTTCGGAACGTCGGCAACTATGGGTGTGATATGTATGAGCATTGCGGCAGCAATGGGAATTAATCCGGTGTTTATGGGAGGCGCCATTGTTTCGGGTGCCTACTTCGGAGACAGATGCTCGCCTATATCAACAAGCGCACTGCTTGTTTCGGAGCTTACCGAAACAAATCTTTACGACAACATAAAAAATATGTTTAAAACGGCGGCTGTACCGTTTGCCGTTTCCTGCCTTGTTTTTGTCTTATTGGGATTTATTCCTTCGGACGCCGGTGTGGTTCTTGACATCGGAAGCGTATTTGAAAGTGAATTTAGTCTTGGGTGCATACCCCTTATCCCCTCAATTATAATTCTCGGACTTTCTTTGGCACGATTGAACGTAAAAATCACAATGCTTACAAGCATTGCGGCGGCTTTTGTCATCTGTATTTTTTACCAAAAAGAGTCTTTGGGCGAAGTTATCAAATACTCCGTTATGGGATATGAGGCAAAAAATATCAACGTTGCGGAAATGATAAACGGCGGCGGAATCGTATCTATGCTGAGAGTCGGTGCCATAGTCTGCATCTCATCGTCGTATTCGGGAATTTTCCACAAAACCGATATACTCGAAGCGGTAGAGAAGCTTATAAACAGGCTGCATTCAAAGCTTTCCGCGTTTTCTGTAGTTTTGGCTACCTCCTTGGCTTCAAGCGCTATCGCCTGCAACCAGACACTTGCGATTATGCTCACTCAACAGCTTTGCAACAAAATAGAGAGCGACAAAAAGAGTCTGGCTATCTTCCTTGAAAACAGTGCGGTGGTAGTTCCTTCTCTTATCCCCTGGTCTATTGCGTGCAGAGTGCCGATTGACTCGGTGGGGGCTCCTACATATTCGATTGTATTCGCCGCGCTCAACTTTTTAATTCCGTTGTGGAGTCTGTGGGTATGGAGAAATAAAAAAGGAAAAACAAAATATCAAAAAATGGACTGATTTCAGTCCATTTTTTGTCAGCTCTATCTATCGGGCTTTTTATCGGAAACATAGGCAAACGGTGTAGTTCCGATATGTTCTTTGAAGGTTTTTATGAAATAGGAGCAACTGTTGAAGCCGCTTTCAAAGCAAGCCTCCGTCACGTTCCGTCCGTTATCAAGAAGGCTTTTGGCATAGCTGATTTTACGGAGCTGGATGTATTTTTTTATACCTATATTGATGTAACTCTTGAACATTGACGACAGGTATGGCAAGCTGATATGAAAATGCTGCGCTATTTCCTCTGCTGTTCTGATATCGGTAAGATTATCGTCGATATAGCGGAGCACGTCGGAAAGTATCTGCGGAAATTGCTGTGAGTTTTTGGTAACAACGTCATCTTCAGCGGTGCCGAGGTTTTGCATTATTATATCTATGAATTTAAGGAAACAAGAATACATCTGCAAATCTGAGGTCGGCTTATTCTCGGCAAGCTTTTTCATTTCATAAAGCAGGTTTATCATCTCTTCCCTTTCCTTGCTTGGAAGAGAGAGTAAATTATGATATATCTTTATCTGTTCAAGAATTTTTTTGAGCGGATCTACGGTCATATAGGAAAAGGCGTCTATGGGAATAAGAAAATAAAATCTTTCGTAGTTGCCCTTTTTCTGCAACACCGCCTTATGCACCTCGTATGGAGTGATTATCACGATATCGCCCTTTTTCAGCGAGAAGATCATATCCTCTACTATGTAATTGGCATCACCGTCGACAAACACATATATTTCACAATATTTGTTTATATGCATAAAGTGATTTTCGGGTTTGTCCACGTTTTTACAGTAAACAAATTTCAACTCTTCTCGGCAGCCGTTATAAATATTGATATTAAATTCCGTTCGCATCTGCAACTCACCTCAACCTCATTAAAAAAGTTACATTTTTGCTATTATTTGTGATATCTTTGTAATTTTTTTCGTGATATAATTGTATCATACAAAAAAAGAAAAATCAAGTAAAAAAGGAGATTTTTTATGTACATTTCGGTTTTTTCTGATGAAATGGGGCTTGACTTTAAGGAAGCACTGCCCATATACGCCTCCTGGGGCTTAAAGCACGTTGACTTTCGTGCTCTCATAAACGGCAAGGGAATTCACGCACAGACAAACGAGGAGCTTAAAGAAATCAAGGCTATGCTTGACGAGTACGGAATGAAGGCAACCGTTCTTCAAAGTTCTCTCTGCAAGGTTCATCTTCCCGACGAGGCAAGAGTAAAGGCAGAAATGGAAAAGCTTGAAGGTCTTATCCGCGCCTCCGAGATACTTGACTGTAACATGGTTCGTTCCTTTAACTTCTGGCAGCACAAGGAAGGCGAGCCCGGTCTTGGAGACCTGGCTATGCGTCCCGACGAGCTTGAAAGAGTTATGGAAATGTTTACTCCGTTTGTAAACCGTGCACGTGAGGCGGGACTTATTTTCGGCATTGAAAACTGCGGACAGACGCCCGACGAGGTAATTGCAATTCTTGAGGCATACAAGGTTCCCGGCTGGGGCTTGGCTTGGGACGTGGCAAATATGTTCGAGATACTTCCCGAGGCACAGGGCGACTGTATTGAGTACTTCACAAAGGCACTCAAATACGCCAACATGGTTCACGTTAAGGCAAGAAGTATTCTTCCCGAGATAGACAACAAAAAGGTTCCGTGGGACAGAGTTCTCCGCGGAGTTGCGGCTACCGGCAAGGATATGCCTATATCTATTGAGACACACAATCCTCCCACGTCTCCCCTTACCAAAGAAGAGGCAACAAAGAAGGTATACGACGAGATAAAGAAGGTTTGGCCCGCATCTGCTCCCCCCAACGTAATGGAGGCTATTGCGGTCAAGCCCAAGTTTGAGCGTCCCTACAAGGACAATCCCGTAAATATGGTAGTTGTTGGTCTTGGTATGGGCAAAAACCGCTGCGCGCAGATAGTTGACACAAGCGGCATAAAGCTCTACGGTGTTTGCGACATCAACGAAGCACGCGCAAAGGAAATCGGCGAGCAGTTCGGTGTTCCTTACAGTGCCGACATTAACGTATTCTTAAACGACCCTGCGGTTGAGGTTATGTACATAGTTACGCCCACCGGTCTTCACTGCTCTATTGCCGAGCAATGTATGAACGCGGGCAAGCACGTGCTTGTTACAAAGCCTATGGACGTTTGCGTTGAAAACTGCGACCGTGCCATCGCTTTGGCAAAAGAAAAAGGTCTTATGCTTGGCGTTGACTACGACCTTCACTACAGAGGTCCGCTTACAGAGCTTAAGAAGGCTGTTGACGAAGGTTGGTTTGGCAAGATTCTCGCGGTAAACGTGGAGCTTAACATCAAGAGAACCCCTGCTTACTTCAAGCAGAACGGCGGTTGGAGAGGCACTTGGGCACTTGACGGCGGCGGAGCTATGTCCAATCAGGGTATTCACGAGATAGACCGCGTGCTTACCATTCTCGGTCAGCCCAAGCGTGTCAGAGCATCTATCGCCACACAGACCTTTGACATTGAGGCGGAAGACTTCGGTTCTGCCGAATGGGAATACGAAAACGGATGCAGAGTAAGATTTATGGTTTCCACATCCTACGTTGCATCCTCCTGGTACACCAGAATCGAGCTTCACGGAACCGACAGAGCTTATCTTCTCTGCCAGGGAGGCCCCGAGGGCAATCACATTTATTGGTTTGACGACAACAAGTGGAGCGAAGAAGCGCCCTACCCCGTTGCACGCGAGTGGCAGCAGGGCAGCGACAATTTTGCTTACTGTCTCAGAATGGGCACAAAGCCCGTTGTCGGATTTGAAAACGGAAGAAACGCACGTTACGTGCTTGACAAAATGTACGAAAGTGCAAAGAACGGCGAAGGCTGGATAGAGATATGAAAAGCGGACTTATAACCGATATTCAAAGATTTTCACTCAACGACGGTCCCGGCATAAGAACGACCGTGTTCTTCAAGGGCTGTAATATGCGTTGCGAATGGTGTCACAATCCCGAGACTATTTGCCACCAAAAAGAAATAATGTTTTACGCAAACAAGTGCATAGGCTGCGGAAAATGCTTTGAGATCTGCCCTGCGGGCGTACACAAGGCAGTTGACGGTATTCACGTTATCGACCGCGAAAAATGCACTCTTTGCGGAAAATGTGTTGAAAACTGCTATGCGGAAGCTCTGGTTTTCTCGGCAAAGGAAATGACGTCAGACGAGATAATGGGAGAAATTCTTCAGGATAAGGTATATTATACCGAATCAAACGGCGGTGTTACGCTGTCAGGCGGAGAGGTTACCTGTCAGAAGGACTTTGCTCTTGAGCTTGTTGAAAAATGTAAAGAAAACGGCATAAAAACGGCGGTTGAAACTAATCTTCTTATGCCGCTTGAAAGCACGAAGGATTTACTTTCCTCGCTTGACCTTATAATGTTTGACATCAAGATTTTTGACAACGGAAAGCACAAGGAGCACACCGGTGTTCCCAACACTCAGATACTTGAAAACGCAAAGAAGTTAGACGAGCTGGGCGTTCCGTTTATCGTTCGCACTCCGCTTATTCCGGGAGTTACCGATGACGAGGAAAACCTTGTTTCCATAGCTAAATTCCTCTCTCCCTTTAAAAATATTTTGTACTACGAGCTTTTGAATTTCAATCCTCTCGGCTCATCAAAATACAAATCTCTTGACGGAGAGGACAAGTTCGAAAACGCCCGTCCTTTTACAAACGAGGCACTTAAAGCACTTGAAGCAAAGCTTTCGGGCTTTGGAGTAAAAATAAAGGTGGGGGGCTAAAATGATTCAATTTATAAATCAGTTCCCTGCCGACAAAAAATTCACTTACGACGAGCGAATTGCGCTTTTGCGTGCCAGGAAGGTAGAACAGACAGCCCAAAAGGCTAAAAACGGCGGAGCTAACGAGGACGATTACGGACTTATAGTTCAGGACGAGTTTGACTTCAAACTTGAACCGAGCCACCCCAACGGCTCAATTTACGGCTACCGTGCCTGGTGCTCAAATTACTGCCGTATTTTGCAGACGCATCCTCTTTACGTTGACCCGCTTGACGCATTTGTGGGAAAGGGTTTCCTTTTCCTTGAAAGACTTCGCCCGAAGGACAAAAAGTGGAATCCCGATTACCCTTACGACGAGCTTCAGGCGATATTCAACAAATACCATATAATTTCGGGTATAGACAACTGCCACCATTTTACACCCGACCTGCAGATAGGTCTTGACCTGGGCTGGGGCGGTATACTTGACAAGCTGAAAACCGAGCGTGCAAAGCACGATGAAAGTCATTACGAGTTTTACGACGCGGAAATAGAGGTAGTCGAAAACATAATTGCTTTCCTTACTCGCTGTGCAGACGAACTTGAAGAACTTTCAGGCAAGGAAAACAACTCTGTTCTCAAAGCAAATCTTGCGGATATGGCAAAGATGAACAGAAAGATTGCCGCGGGAGTTCCGGAAACCTTCAAGGAAGTAATTCAGTGGCTCTGCTGGTTTTCTATGCTCTCAAGAACCTACAACAGAGGCTCGGCAGGCGGTCAGCTTGACGAAATGCTCCGCCCTTACTATGAGCGAGACGTGGAAAAAGGTATTCTCACAGATGAAGATGCTATATTCTATATGGCTTGTCTGTTTTTGCAGGACAGCCGTTACTTCCAGCTTGGCGGTCCCGACGCAAACGGCAATGACATGACCTCAAAGGTATCTTATCTTGCACTTGAGGCGGCTGACAGAATTAACATTGCCTGCAATCTGACGATACGTATTCACGACAATATGGATATGGAATTCTTCAAAAAGTCGGTTGCTTATCTCTTCAAGAACAAGCAGGGATGGCCCCGTTACTCCTCTGACAACAATCTGGTGGAGGGCTTTATGCGCTGCGGATATTCGAAAGAATTGGCTCGCAGACGTGTGGCGGCAGGCTGTCACTGGATGTGCATTCCCGGAATGGAATACACGATGAACGACACGGTAAAGGTAAATCTGGCAAAGGTTTTTGAGGTTGCGTTTGACGAGCTTATGACTCTTCCCTCTCCCTCTACCGAGAAGCTTTTTGACATATACTCAAAGCACTTGAAGGTTGCGGTTGACGCTACGGGTGCGGGCATTATGCATCACTTGAAATATCAGACGAAGAGCCAGCCCGAGCTTATACTCAATCTATTCCAGCACGGACTTATTGAAAAGGGTGTGAACATCACCGACGGCGGTGCAAACTACTACAATATGTGTGTTGACGGAAGCGGAATTGCCGTGGTTGCCGACAGCTTTGCGGCGCTTGAGCAACGCATTGAGCAAGAAAACAAGCTTTCCTACGGTGAGCTTTACACTCACATTGAAGCCAATTACGAGGACAAAAACGGAGAATACGTCCGCAACCTTATGTATCACAGCCAGCGTTACGGCGGCGGTGACACGTTAGGCGACAAGTGGGCACAGAAGATCAGCGTGCTTTACACGTCGCTTGTGCGTGACCTTTGCAATCAGCACAAAGGCGTAAACTTCATACCGGGATTCTTCTCCTGGTCGAACACGATTCTTCTTGGCAGCACGGTAAAGGCTACTCCCAACGGAAGAAAGAAGGGCGAGCCTATAAATCACGGTGCAAACCCCAACGGCGGTTTCCGCAAAGACGGTGCGGTGACATCTATGTGCAACAGCATTGCGGCGGTACAGCCTATGTACGGAAACACGGCTCCCGTTCAGCTTGAGGTTGACCCCGGAATTGCCGGAGATGAGGAAGGCATTGAGAAAATGTGTGCGATGATACTTGGAATAATGAAGGGCAACACGCTTCTTAACATCAACATTATTGACAAGGACAAGATTCTTGAGGCACATAAAGACCCAACCAAATACCCCGATCTTGTAGTAAGGGTTACGGGCTTTACAGCGTATTTCGCAATGCTGTCCGAGGACTTCAGACAGCTTGTGGTTGACAGAATACTTGCCGTAAACGGCGAAGAATAGAAAGGATTTTACTATGGGAAACGTTACAATGGAAAAATTGGTTGTTACCAATGAAAACAAATCTACATATCACTGCAAGGGCGACATTCCCGGTGCACGCCCGGTTAATCACGTTATCACCGAAGGCTCTGAGCTTGTACTCAAGGCAAATGTGGGATACTATCACATTCTTGTACTTATAGACGGCATTGCCGATTTCACTGTAGGCGGAAAGACCTACACCCACGACAACGACAGAACCACCTTTATTCCCGCACTTGACACAGAGCTTATTATCAAGGCGAAGTCGCTTGTTCAGGTTCTTGAAATCGAATGGGACGTCAAGGACGGAGACCTTGACATGATAAAGGAATACAACACCGCATTCCCCGTTGATATTCCCTACGTGGATTCTATCCAGTATATCGACCCCAACAAGAGCCAGAAAACCATCAGTCGAATGATGATTCCGCAGAGAATAATCCCCCGCTTTTCTATGGGCTCGGTTGAGTCTTACGGCTACGACGCTGTAAAGGCTCACGCTCACCCCATGCTTGACCAGTTCTTCTGCAGCTTCCCCGAGAACAAGTCTATCGTCAGCATTGACGACCTAAACAACGATCAGCTCGGAAACGAAATATTCCACATTCCCCTTGGTTCAAAACACGGCGTTGAGGTTGTTGACGACAATCATCTTCACTATATGTGGATAGACTTTATGCCCGACAACTCGGCGGGGCTTGCAAGACTTGATGCCAGCCACAAGCCCACAGGTCTCAACCGTTCTTTTGAAGAAGAAAGAAAATCCAAAAAGAACTAAAAAAACACATAGACTTTCAACTTTTATGATGTTAAAATTATAAAAAACATCAGCAGAGGAACCAAAAATGTCAGAAAAAATTTATTACAGCAGACCGCTTAAATTAAATGCCGCAAGAGCTTGGCGCACCTATTTTGGCGGCAAGATGATAGAGGAGCTTCACGGCAACACAGAGGCGCAAGACACCCATTTCCCCGAAGAATGGATAACTTCGGTTGTATGTGCGAAAAACGCCGGACGCGAACACATCAAGGACGAAGGCTTAAGCTATATTGACGGCACTGCTACATCATTGAAGGAAGTTATAGAAGCCGATCCCGAAAAGGCACTTGGAAAAGCACATTTCGAAAAATTCGGAAACACCCCCGGAGTTTTGGTAAAGTTGCTTGACGCCGCAGAGCGTTTGGGTGTTCAGGCTCACCCAACAAAGGAAAAGGCACGGCTTTATTTTGATTCTGACTACGGCAAAACCGAGTGTTGGCACATTATAGGCACACGTGAGATAGACGGTGTCAAGCCTTGTGTTTACATGGGCTTCAAGGAAGGTGTTACTAAGGCGCATTGGCGGGAATTGTTTGACAAACAAGATATAAATGGAATGCTTGACTGCCTTAACAAAATTGAGGTTAAAGTGGGCGACACATATCTTATTACGGGCGGCATGCCACACGCAATAGGTTCGGGTTGCTTCCTTGTGGAAATTCAAGAGCCCACGGATTACACCTTGCGTACCGAAAAGATAACGCCTTCGGGACTTGAAATAAGTGATATGGCTTGCCACTACGGAATAGGCTTTGACAAAATGTTTGAATGCTTTGAATACATTCCACTTGATCCCCTCAAGGCAAACCGCAAGCCTATCGTTATTGAAAAGAACGATAATTACACCGTATACGACGTTATAGGCTACAGCGACTCGGACTTTTTCTCTTTGAAAAAAGTCGAGCTTGACGGCGAGTTCACGCTTTCACTTGGCGGTTTATACTGCGGAATTTACGTACTTTCGGGTCAGGGGGCATTTGTAACAGAACAAAGCGTCACCG
>JAFTLM010000244.1 GCA_017455945.1 Clostridia bacterium
ACGATTCTTTCGCTTATTCCGTATTCCTTTGCTTTATTGACAAGGGCAAGAGGCATTTCGGCGTCTCCGCTTTTAACCTCGATATTTATGTACAAATCACAGGTTTGATACAGTGCGAAAAGCTCATCAAGAGTGGCGATCTTTATTCCCTTTCGCTCTCCGTTATAAAATTTACATCCGAAATCAAAATTTTTGAGTTCTTCAAGAGTATACTCCGTAACGCTTCCCTGACCGTTTGAAACTCTGTCCATTTTTTCATCGTGACAGATAACTATTTTTCTGTCGGCTGAAAAATAAACGTCAATTTCAATGCCGTCGGCGTTCATATCTATCGCCTTCTGAAAAGCTTCCATTGTGTTTTCGGGTGCGTATCCCGATGCTCCTCTGTGTGCCCATACAAGCGGGCGTTTTCCGCTAAGAGTTTTATATTCTGCCATAACCTTTCTCCTTTACAAGTTATAAGTACATTATATATCACGGCACAAATTTTGTCAATATTTAAGCAAAAAAATCCGACCGAAATTCGGTCGGATTTTTTATTACAGTGCATATTTTGCGGAATATTCCTCGTACTTACGTGCATACTCTCCGCTTTCGCTGTTTTTAACTGCGTTAAGATATTCGTGCATATCAAGTGCGTCATATCTGGAAATTTCAATAACACAGCCCGCGATATTGGAACAATGGTCGGACACGCGTTCCAGGTTATTAAGCAAATCGGAAAGAACAAAGCCGTGCTCTATAGTACACTCGCTCTTCTGAAGTCTCTTTATATGATTTGCCTTTATCTTATCCTTCAAGTTATCTATAACCTGCTCCAGAGGTTCAACCACAGAGGCAAACTCGATATCGCCTGCGACAAATGACTTATAGGTAATATCAAGTATCTCGTTTACAGCTCCGCAAAGAACTTTAAGCTCACGCTGAGCCTCTGACGAGAAGGTAATCTTCTTGTCGTTCATTTCCTCCGCAGACTCAAGAATATTTACCGCGTGGTCGGACATTCGCTCAAAGACACCTATAAGGTGGAGCAGCTTGGTTATCTCGTGACTGTCTCTCTCGGTCATACTCCTGCCCGAAAGCTTAACAAGGTACGTGCCAAGCATATCCTCATAATTGTCTGCCTTGTCCTCATACGCCCTGATAGTATCGGCATCTTTGAGGTCATACTTGGTAAGCGTATTAAGCGAAAGAGCAAGTGCGTCGCAAGAAATCTTTGCCATTTCAAGGGTTGCGGCTTTAGCTCGCTCAACAGCCACAGTAGGAGTATCAAGCAAACGCTCATCAAGCATATTGGTATGCTCTTCCTCTTTGGAATCCTTAATAGAAACGCACGCAAGCTTTTCAAGCCATTTTGTAAACGGAGCGAACAGAATTACGCAAAGTATCTTAAACAGAGTATGCACCGCGGCAATAGACCACATATTTACAGTATAGTCTACAAAGGCGAAGCCTGCTCCGAATATAAGTCCTACAACAAAATCGGCAAGATAGAACAGCGATAGACAGACGGCAACGCCTATTACGTTAAAATACAGATGTATAAGTGCCGCACGCTTTGCGTTTTTAGTTGCACCTATAGCCGAAAGCATTGCCGTAATACACGTACCTATATTCTGTCCCATAATTATCGGTATAGCCGCACCGTAGGTAATTGCACCGGTGGTTGAAAGCGACTGAAGAATACCGACCGAGGCAGAAGAAGACTGAACAATAGCGGTAAGGATTGTACCTGCCAACACACCGAGAATGGGGTTTTCAAACATAGTAAGGATTCCTTGGAAAGTCGTATTTCCCTTAAGCGGTTCTACAGCCGCAGACATTCCCTCCATACCTGTCATAAGTACGGCAAAACCAAGAAGAATAACGCCTACATTCTTGTTTCTTTCACGTTTGCCGAACATTGTCATAATTACGCCTATCACCGCAAGAATCGGAACCCATGCGGAAGGTTTAAGCAACGACAAAATTTCTGTTGCTCCCGCCGCACCATTGATGCCCGAAAGGCCGGTAATCCACGCGGTAACCGCGGTACCCACGTTGGCGCCCATAATTACTCCAATAGCCT
>JAFTLM010000245.1 GCA_017455945.1 Clostridia bacterium
CACCTGCGTGGTGGGACTTGTCTCCACGTCAATTCTTTTCTTCTTTTCCGACACCGTTGCGTGGATGTTTGCCAAAGAGGGCGATTTGCGGCTTTGGGAATTTTCAACTCACGCCATAAAAATTTTCTGTTTCGCTTATCTGTTCCGTTGGATAGCGGTTTCTACACAAAGCTTCCTGAGCGCTATAGAGAAACCCGGGTGGGCAACGCTTATGTCTGTGTCCGTGGCGTTTGTTTTTCCGACTATTCTGCTTGGCGGATTGTGGAGCTTCGGACTTGACGGAATATGGTTTAACTTTGTCGGAGTAAACGGACTTGCCGCAATTCTGGCGTTTTTCTTGCTTTGGAGAGTGGGGAGAGACGTGAAGAAAAGAAGAAGGGAATATGAATGAAACTGTTGTTTAATGCACTTGTAAAGTACTCGGTAGGTGCGTTGTCGGTGGGAGTGTTGATTTTTTTGCCCGCGGGAAGCTTTGATTATGTAAACGGTTGGCTGTTTATGGGGCTTCTCTTTGTACCGATGTTTGTCCTTGGGACGGTCCTTTTGGTTAAGGCTCCGGATTTGCTCAAAAAGCGTCTGAACGCAAAAGAAAAGGAAAAGACCCAAAGAGGCGTGGTTGCGTTTTCCGCAATTTTGTTTGTGTGCGGCTTCGTCGTTGCAGGGCTTGATTGGCGTTTTGCTTGGAGCAACGTGCCTTGGTGGTGCGTTACCGTAGCATCGGTGTTGCTTTTGGCTTCGTATGCTCTTTACGCCGAGGTTATGAGAGAAAACGCTTATCTGTCAAGAACCGTTGAGGTTTTTGAAGGACAAAAGGTAATCGACAAAGGGCTCTACGGTATTGTCAGACATCCTATGTATTCGGCAACGATTATATTGTTCTTGTCCATTCCCGTGGTTTTAGGCTCGTGGTGGGCACTTCTTTGCTTTGCCCCTTATGTTTTTATAATAGCTGTTAGAATTGTAAGTGAAGAAAAATTTCTTGAAAACAGCCTTGAGGGCTATTCGGAATACAAAAGACGCGTGAAATACCGCCTTTTTCCGTTTGTCTGGTAAAGTTGTTGTGAAACCAAAAAAGGAGCTGAACGCTTGTCGTTCAGCTCCTTTGAGTTTTTCTTATTTCTGCGGGTCAAGGTATTTCCAATACGAAACGATGTAGTTAATGCCCGACCAGAGCGTGAAGAATATCATAAGCGCGGTGGTAAGGTAGGTGAGGGGAAGATAAGCAAGCATCTTGTCAAGTCCGAATGCATCGTATATGAGAGGCTCAATAATGGTGGCACAAACACAGGCAATTTGCGTGCATGTCTTTACCTTTCCAAGTCGATTCGCGGCAATTACAACACCGCTGGAGCTTGAAGCCACAAGGCGTATCGAGGTTACCGCCAACTCTCGGAAAATTACGATTATTACCGCCCAAATAAACAAGGAACGAATGGCTTCATACTTGTAAAGGATAACAAGCAATGCGCCGATAACCATAAATTTGTCGGCAAGGGGGTCAATGAACTTTCCGAAATCGGTTATAAGATTGTATTTTCTTGCTATCTTGCCGTCAAGCATATCGGTAAGCGAAGCTATGATGAAAAGCACAACGCCGATTATTTCGCCGAAAGGATAGGGAACAACCATCATAACGATTACGAAAATCGGAACCATAATCATACGGAGAACTGAAAGTTTGTTTGGTAAATTCATAATAATAGCCCTTTCTTTACTTGGATTTTGGAATAATTGCAATACCGTAGAGGTCGTAATCCACAACCTCACGTACCTTTACGTCAACAAATGAGCCGGGAGCAATTCTGACTTCGCTCTTGAAATAAACCTTGCCGTCAATTTCGGGGGCGTCGTTTGCGCTTCTGCCGAAATGTGCCTCGCTTACAGGGTCAAAATCCTCACAGAGAACAGTGATGGTCTTGCCAATCATCTTCTTGTTGTTTTCCTCGTTGATGTCAAGCTGTTCACGCATAAGAATGTCCTGACGGTCGATTTTCACCTGCTCGTCTATCTGATTGTCGAAATCGTAAGCGGGTGTGTCTTCCTCTCTGGAGTAGGTGAATACGCCCACTCTGTCAAACTTCGTTTCCTTGACAAATTCGCAAAGCTCTGTGAAATCTTCCTCGGTTTCACCGGGGAAGCCGACAATGAACGTAGTACGTATCATAATGTCGGGAATTTCTCGTCTGAGCTTGGCAACAACCTCTTTTATCATTGTGCTGTCGCCGTGGCGGTTCATCGCCTTTAACATATTGTCGGAAATATGCTGAATGGGAAGGTCTATGTATTTGAGTATGCGGGGATTGTCGCGTATCTCGGCAATAAGCTCGTCGGTTATCTTGTCGGGGTAGCAGTAAAGAAGTCTCACCCACGGAATAGAGGTTTCCTCGGTTATTCTGTGAAGAAGTTCAGCTAACTTGTATTCTCCGTAAATGTCAAGACCGTATCGAGTGATGTCCTGAGCAACTACGTTAAGCTCCTTAACGCCAAGAGCTTCAAGCTGTTTTGCCTCGGCGATTATGTCGTCCATTTCGCGGCTGCGGAAGCGTCCGCGTATGCCGGGAATCGCACAGTAGGCACACTTGTTGTCACACCCCTCGGCAATCTTGATGTACGCCGAATAATCGGGAGTGGTAAGCACTCTGTCGCCTCCGAGCTTAACCTCGTCGTTGGGGAGATAAGAGGAATACTTTCTCTTTGAGCCCTTCTTTTTCTTTACCGTAACGGCTTCTACAGCTTCAACTATATTGTGTATGCTGCCAACGCCGAGAATGGCATCGACTTCGGGCATTTCTTCAAATATCTGGTCGCGGTAACGCTCTGCAAGACAGCCAGTAACCACAATGGCTTTAAGCGTGTGGTGCTTCTTCAGCCACGCAATGTCCAAAATGTTGTCAATGGCTTCTTGCTTGGCACTTTCGATAAACGCACAGGTGTTTATGATAACCACGTCAGCCTCGGTTTCCTCGGGCGTGACCTCGTAGCCCGCTGCCATAAGCTCGTGGAGCATTACCTCGGTGTCAAGCTGGTTTTTTGGACAACCCAGCGAAACAAATCCTATTTTCATTAAAAAAATCCTTTCGGTAAATTTATACAGTATAATCATACCACAAAACGCCCGCAAAGTCAACCGATTTTTCACTTTATAAAAATGAAAAATCTGAAAATTTATCTTTAATTTGTTGACTTTTGGATCGATTTGTGATATACCTATAATAAACGGTAAAGTATCAGTTAATAATTATTGTACAAGCACAAAACGGAGGAAATATATATGACGTACGTTATGTCTGATGTTCACGGAAACTATTACGCATTTAAAAAGATGCTCGATGAAATAAATTTTTCGGATAACGACCTGCTTTATATTGCGGGAAATCTGGTGGATTACGGCGAGGAAAGTATGGAGCTTATCTGCGACGTAAGTATGCGTGAAAACGTGTATTCCATAGTGGGAGATCACGATTTCGAGGCACTTAAAATGCTTTCAAAATTTGAGAAGATGCTCAAAAGCGGAGAGGCTCCCGACCCGGAGTACGCAAAAGCGATGAACGAATGGGTCCACGACGGCGGAGCACTTACCCTTGAGGGCTTCCGTAAGCTTGACGAGGATATGAGAGAGGGCGTGCTTGACTACCTTTCGGATATGGCTCTTTTTGAGGAAATAACGGTAAATAACCGCGATTACGTTATAGTTCATGCAGGAATAAAGAATTTTACTCCCGATATCGACCTGGAAAGCCTTGATCCGGAAGACTTTATATACGAAAGCCTTGATACAGAGGCAGAATATTACGATGACAAAATGATTATTGTGGGGCATATCCACACCAGCGAGCTTCCCGACGCCGATAAGGATATGATCTATTACGGCAACGGAGCGATTTTCCTTAATTGCGGCTCGGCGCAAAACGGAATTTTGGGATGTCTCTGCCTTGATAACGGTAAGGAGTATTATGTTAAATAAGAATCAGAACGTCACGCTTGATATAACCGAAATAAATAACCTCGGTTGCGGCGTGGGAAAAGTGGACGGAATGGTGGTCTTTGTCAAAGGAGCCGTCAGCGGCGACCTTGTTGAGGCAAAGATCATAAAAGTAAATAAAAGCTTTGCCGTGGGCAGACTTGAAAGAATCGTCAGCCCGTCGGAACACAGAATAAAAGAAGAATTTTGTAACGCACCTAACGCTTGCGGAGGGTGCGTTTATCGCCATATTACATACCCCCACGAGCTTGAAATGAAAAAGAAGTACGTGGAAAATGCATTCAGAAAAGTCGGGCTTTTCGAGGTCAGAATAGACGAGGTTATGAGTACGGGTGAGATGTCGGGATACCGCAATAAAGCCCAGTACCCGTTTGGCACCGTCAGCGGCAAAACCTGCGTGGGCTTTTACGCAAGTAAAACGCATAAAGTGATTCCCTGTAACGTCTGTGCACTCCAGCCGCAGGTCTTTTCCGATATTTGTGACTTTGTCTGCTCCTTTGCCGACGAAAATAAATGGAGCGTCTACGACGAGGAAAAGGGAAGCGGACTTTTGCGTCACCTCTATATCAGAATGGGCAAAAATACAGGCGAAATAATGGTCTGCCTGGTTATAAACGGCGACTATCTTACAAAAGAACAGGAATTTGCCGCTTCGCTCTGCGAGGTGTTTTCGGGAGTTAAAAGCGTGCTGGTAAATATCAATAAAAAGAATACCAACGTGGTGCTTGGCAATAAATACAGAACCGTAAGAGGACGTGACTATATTGAGGACGTGCTTCTCGGTAAACGCTTCAGAATATCGGCAGGAGCCTTTTATCAGGTCAACCACGACGGAGCCGAGCTGCTCTATTCCATAGCAGGGCAAAAGGCAAGCGAAATGGGCGAAATTCAAACACTGCTTGACCTCTATTGCGGACTTGGAACGATAGGCATATCAATAGGGGACGGTGCAAAACGTAC
>JAFTLM010000246.1 GCA_017455945.1 Clostridia bacterium
GAAAGCTTGATTTCGCCCGACCTCGGATAGTCGGTAGTCTGTACGCACCTCACGCCGTCGCAGTTAAACTGTGATGACGTGTAAACCATTGGAATAAGCGTCTCACCGTCGTAATAGTAAATCATATCGTTGAGATAGGAAAACAGCGTAAATCCGCGGTAGCGGCAACACTGGTACATTCCGCCTGCCGTGCGGTATATTTTCCGTCCGTAGTTGCCCTGATAGTAGGCAAGATCGCTGCCCGATTTTTCAAGCGAGCCGCACATATGGTTAAAGAGCGTCTTTTCAATTGCGTCAAGGTACTTTGCCTCGGGGAACACGTGGAAGAGCGCCGTAGCAAGCTCAATAATTCCCACCGCCACGCAGGTCTCGTTAGGCTTTTCCTCGGTGGGCATAAGCCTTGCCGCGTTTCCGTTTTCACGCCAGCTTTCGTAAATCGTGCCGTTGCCCGTGTTACGTATTTGTGTGGCGCGAATTTGCTCAAAATAACGCTCTGCCGCCTTTACCGCCTTGCGGTTTTCGGTAATAAGACCGTATTTCAGCACCGCAAGATAGACCACTATCATTTCAATTCCCTTTTGGGAACGCAGGGCGAGAATGTCATCAAAGGAACGCAGATTCATGTCGGTAGTCTCGCAATAGTCGATGACACATCCCACAAAATCGAGATACTTAACGTCTCCCGTTACCTCGTAAGCCTTAAGCATTGGGTAAAGGCAAGAGATATGCTGACTGCCCTTGTTGGTGGCGTCAAGAATATCGGGGTGCCCCTCGCACGTGAAGGTGTTGTATACCCAGTCGGCTGCCTTTATTACAAGTGCTTTTACAGATTCGTCGTTTGTTGCCTCATACATTCTTGTCAGTCCGTAAAGAGTAAAGGACTGATTCCAGACAGAAAACATCTTGAGCTCGTTTCCTTCGCCCAACATGCCGAGATACCCGTCGTCTCTTATATTCTCCTTTATGGAGTTAACCACCGCCATGCCCTTCCGTAAGGCTCTTTCGTCGCCCTCGCGCTCATAGTACCTGGCACAGATGTCCATAAATTTGCCCGTAAACTCGGGCTCGGCATATTTCAAATCATGCTCGCCGCGGTAGGTGTCGGCATGAATATTCTCGTCTATTTTTTCGTAGAAATTATCTCTGACTTTGGAAAAGCGGTCAAAAAGAACCCCGCCTGTAAGCCAAGAAAACGCTTTGTTCATAACATCATTCCTTTCCTGTGTAATTCACTTATATTGTATCATATATCTATGATACATTTCAATATCAAAAAACAAATTGCGAAAAATATTTTTGATACATTATTGACATTTTGTATCATTTGTGATAGTATGGTAAATGAAAATTATAGTTTAGCGGCGAGAGGTGTGTTCGCACTGCACCCATAAGAGCCCCCACGCCAGTGGGTGCGAGTCAAGGCTGCACAAGCCTTGTCGCTCACCGCAGTGAGCGAAACTCCCCCAACCGGCGTTTTTCTTTTTGCGAACTTTTTCTTTTTGCGCCTTTGGCTTCAAAAAGAAAAAGTGGAC
>JAFTLM010000247.1 GCA_017455945.1 Clostridia bacterium
CGACAACAACAGAATCCTTCTCAATGCGCAGACCTGGGCTATCCTTTCGGGGGCGGCTCGCGGCGAGAGACTTGAGTCTATCATCAAGGTTATCGACAGCCTCAAGTCCACACACGGCACCTACCTCCTCTATCCTCCCTTCCACGAATGGGATGCACGCTGGGGCCGTATCAGCATAAAGAAATCGGGTACTACCGAAAACGGTGCGGTTTACTGCCACGCTACGATGTTCAAAGCCTTCTCCGATGCGGCTATAGAGGACGGTGACAAGCTTTATGAATCACTTCTCCGTACAACTCCCGTAAACCCCGACAACGACGTTGAAAAGAACCGCCAGCTTCCGCTTTACGTACCCAACTACTACTACTCGCTTGAAGGCTCGGCAAACTACGGCCGTTCAAGCTGTAACTACGAAACAGGTACCGTTGCCTGGTTCCTTATGGCAGCCGTCGAAGAGATGATGGGAGTAAAGGCTACCGTAAACGGTATCGCAATCAATCCCACTCTCCCCAAGACCTGGGACAATGTTTCCTGCTCAAGAATTTATAAAAACGCAAAGTACAATGTAACTCTTAAGAAGGGTGCTGAAACCACGGTAAACGGCAAGCCCTTCGCAGGCGAATATCTCCCCTACGAAGACGGTGCCGAATACGACGTTATCAAAGGAATATAAGTTCAACTCCAAAAGGGACCGAATCATACGATTCGGTCCCTTTTTACACTGCCGTTTGTGCAGCTGTACCATCAATATTCAATAAGCATTACGGCGTTGTTTTTAAGAGTCTTGACTGCAGGCGACCAGGAAAGCAACCGCTGGTCGTCTATGACGTGATAGCGTGCACCCGAGAGGTCCACACCTTCAATATTGAGTTCCTGATCTTTTCCGCTTATATTTGACACCACAAGAGCATTCTTTTTCCCGTCTGACGCCGCTACGGCGTAAAGCAATTCGGTATCCGCATCAATGTCAAGAGAGACTTGATTTCCAAGCTTATAAAGCTCGTTAAACGCAACCAAAGCGTAGTAAGCCTGCGTGGGGGTCGAGGTCATAGGATGGAAAAGCCCCGCATAAACAGAGCCCTGAAGCCGTGCGTCATAGAACATACACATATCCACGTCGGTATTCTGCATACCAAGCATCATCGCCTCGACATTTGCTCCGTGTGATCCCGTGCATCTGGTATCGGGCGCCGGATTCCACTCGTTAAGGTGTATCTCTATATCTCCGTACCCGCTTTCTTTAAGCCTATCGCTTATCCATTCCGCACGCTGAAGCATTTTGGGAGGTGTCTGATATCCGTGCCACGAAAAAAAGTCAATGGGCGGCTTTTTTTCTTTGAGATATTCTACAAATTTATAGAAGAAATTCAGCCAATCCACCTGCAAGGGGTACTTTTCTTTTTCTTCCTCAGTGAAGAAAAACGCCTGAATACCGCAAGCGGCATAACCGCCTATTTTGATGTCAGGAAATCTTTCTTTAAGATGTCGGGACGTAATATCGTAAAGCTCGAAATACCGCTCAGCACTTCCGTGCCACATCTGGGGATAGCCTCGTATTTCGGTATCTCCGTCGGGCTCGTTCCATATCTCCCAGTATTTTATGCCATAATGAAAGCCGTCAGCCCAGCCCTCGTTATAGTGAGCCACAATATGCTCACAGATACGTGCCCATTTGTAAAAATCCTTTGGCGGTTCGGTATGATAAGCCTTTATGGCGGCTTGATTTTCTATGGTTATGCCAAGCCTGTAGTAAGGTTCAACGTCTGCCTCTTTGAGTGCGGTTATAAGTGCATCGGTAAAAGTAAAATCGTAGTTTGCGGGGTCGTTTTCGTCAGCGTCAAAATCACGGAATATGTTGGGAATATCAACAAATCGGTTGCTTCCGAAAGGTCCTCCCACGTCGTGAAGTCTGGATGCAGGTATACCCGCCTCACTGAGATAGTGAAAATGCTGAAAAAACTTTTTGCCAAGTCCGCCTATAGGTGCCTGCCCCACCGCGTGCATTGGCTTGATCTTGCCCACAATTTTTGAATTATCTATTTTTATAACAGCCATAATTTTCCTCCGTCAAACAGTATGGTTTGATTTTAACACAGAAAAATTCTTTTGTCAAGCCATATTGCGGAAAAAGCCTTATCAAAGGGGCTGTCTTGTGACAGCCCCTTTTGTCATTCGTCAATTCATTTTCCGCATCTGTCACAGCGTTGGCGTGAAATGCCCCTTGTGTTTCTCTCAAAACCGGAGTTTCCACAACCGCAATTCTGTCTCGTATTTCTTTCCGTCCCAAGATTACCGCAACCGCAACTCGGCAACGGCTGTCCCGCATTATCCATACAGTTCTTGTCAAAGCTGGGATTGCAAGCGTAGAAATTGGGCTTGGGAGCGATTTCCTGTGCCCGTGCCAGCGACTCGGCAAACCGCTGATAATGCACAACCTCACGCTCACGAAGGAACTTTATGGGGTCACGCACGTCGGGATCGTCGATAAGGCGAAGCAAATTGTCGTAGGTCACTCTCGCCTTTTGCTCTGCGGCAAGGTCCTCATGGAGGTCGGCAAGCATATCGCCCTTTACGGCGTAGCTGGCGGCGTTATAAGGAAATCCCGAAGCCGCTGCGGTATACACGCCTGCGGTATGGTCGACAAAATATTTGTCAAAGCCGCTTTCGGTTATCTGCTTTTCACTCATATTTTTAGTAAGCTGATAGAGGATAGCTCCCACAATTTCGAGATGTGCCAGTTCCTCGGTTCCTACATCCGTCAGCATACCAATTATCTGTCCGTCGGGCATAGAAAATCTCTGGTTGAGATATCTCATAGACGCGCCAAGCTCTCCGTCGGGACCGCCCAACTGGCTTACGATTATAGA
>JAFTLM010000248.1 GCA_017455945.1 Clostridia bacterium
GGCATTGAAGTTTACGCCTATACTCTTGAAAACAAGAATGGGATGAGCGTAAAGATTCTCGATCGCGGAGGAGTTATAAATCAGATAAACGTGCCCGATAAAGAAGGAAGGTTTACAGACGTTATCGGCGGATACGACAACATTGATTACTATGCAAAAGCTTCCGGATATCAGGGTGCGCTTATCGGCCGTTTTGGAAACAGAATTGCGGGCGGTAAATTTACACTTGGCGGAAAAGAATATACACTCTTTTGCAACAATAACGCAGTAAATCACCTTCACGGCGGTAAAGAAGGTTTTGATAAGAAGATTTGGAAAGCTACTGCCATTGACGGCGATTCTCCTGCTTTGGAGCTTGAGTATGTGTCTCCCGATGGCGAAGAGGGATATCCCGGCACGCTTTCTCTTAAGGTAACTTATACACTTACAGCAGACAATGCACTGTCTATAAGATATCAGGCAACAACCGATAAGAAAACCATTCTCAATCTTACTAACCACGCATACTTCAACCTTGCGGGATATGCAAACGGTGACGTAAAGGGACATTATTTGCAGATGGACGCTGAGTCCTACATAAAGACCGATAAGCTTCTCATTCCCACAGGTGAAATAGCTCCCGTTGACGGAACTCCGTTCGATTTCAGAGGCGGTAAATTGGTAGGAGACGAGATAAATGCCGACAATGCAGACCTCAAAATTGCAGGCGGTTACGACCATTGCTTTAACTTCACGGGCGGTGAAAGCAAAGAACCCGTTCTCCGTGCAACCCTTAAAGATCCCAAATCAGGAAGAGTTATGAAAATGTATACTAATCAGCCCTGCGTTCAGCTCTATACAGGCAATTTTCTTGAGGATGACGGTTTTCCTTTTAAGGGCGGTTGTATAAAGAAAAAGCAGATGGCTCTTTGTCTTGAGACACAGCATATGCCCGATGCTATCAATCATCCCAATTTTACAGACGTAACTCTTGATGTTGGCGAAACCTACGACTATACCACAATCTACGCCTTCTCGGCTGAATAAAACAGGAACAAAAGGGATGCTATAGCATCCCTTTTGTTTTGCCGTGATTTAATGTGATTTTATCAATGCGTGAAGACATTTTTAAACATATTGCTGTTTGTTTAGTCATATACTTTACCAAAAACAGAAAGGTAAAGCTATGAAAAACATCAGATTGAAAATTTTATTGTTTATTATGATTTTTGCCCTTGTTTGGGGAAGTGTGGGCATTTCTGCCTCCGAAATGTCAACAGGCGTAATAGACGCCGATGCCGCACTTGACCTCGACTGCAAAAGTGCCATACTTATGGAAGCGTCTACGGGAAAGGTGTTGTATGAACAGAACGCCGACGAGCCGCTTCCGCCTGCTTCCGTGACAAAAATTATGACTCTTCTTATCGTAATGGAAGCGATAGATTCAGGAGCATTGAAGCTTGACGAGCAAGTGAGTGTCAGTGCAAACGCCGCATCTATGGGCGGTTCACAGATATTTCTTGAGGAAGGCGAGACTATGAGCGTGGAGGATATGCTGAAGAGTGTAATAATATCTTCTGCAAACGATGCCGCTGTCGCTCTTGCTGAGCACGTTGCGGGAAGCGAGGAGGCTTTTGTGCAGAAAATGAACGCAAGGGCTGCCGAGCTTGGAATGAAAAATACTTGGTTCGAAAATACCAATGGGCTTGATGACACGGTTACAAAGCATCTGACCTCTGCCAGAGATATTGCACTTATGTCGCGCGAGCTTATTAAACACAAGAAGATACTTGAATACAGCGCTATATGGATGGATACCATAAGAAACGGAGAATTTGGATTAACCAACACTAACAGACTTGTTCGTTTTTATAATGGTGCTACGGGCTTGAAAACAGGTTCGACAGCTAAAGCTAAGTTTTGTGTAAGTGCGACTGCAAAACGCGGCAATATGCACCTTATCTGTGTGATAATGGGGGCGGAAACAAGAGATGAACGCAACGCAACGGCTGCTAAGCTGCTTGATTACGGTTTTGCCAATTATGCGCTTTATACCGCCGAGGGGAAAAAGCTGAATGAGCTGAAAGTTACAGGAGGTGTGGAAAACTCCTGCGGAGTTTCTTATCCGGAATTCAATGCCGTGGTAAATAAAGGCGAAGAAGGTAAAATAACAGCTTCGTTAGAGCTTGTGCCAAGCTTAAAAGCACCTGTGAAAATCGGTGATGTTGCAGGAAAAGTTGTGTATAAAAAAGGTGAAAACGTAGTTGGAGAAATCGAGATAACGGCTACAGAAAATATAAACAAAATCAAATTTACCGACATTTTGACCAGATTTTTCGCCAAAATATTAATAAAATGAAAAAAAGATAAAAAAATTTCAAAAATCTATTGAAAAAAATCGGAAAATGTAGTAATATATAGGTTGATTAAATTTGAAGAGGTATAGCTATGTCAGTACAACTTAATGAAAACTACGTAAATGGATTTATATCCGATGCTGAAGTGAAAAATATTCAGCCTATGATTACTACAGCGCATAATCTTCTGCGCACAAAAACAGGTCCCGGTAACGATTTCCTCGGCTGGGTAACTCTTCCTTTCGATTACGATAAGGCAGAATTTGAGGCTATTAAGGAAAGCGCCGAAAAGATCAAGAAAAATTGTGACGTGTTTATTGTTATCGGTATCGGCGGTTCGTATCTCGGTGCCCGTGCGGCTATCGAGTTTGTAAAATCTCCCGTATACAATAATATGAAAAAAGATACTCCCGACATTTATTTTTCGGGTTGCAATATCAGTGCGGAAGCACTTTCTGAATTGCTTGCTATCTGCGAGGGCAAGGACGTTTGTATAAACGTTATATCCAAGTCCGGTACCACCACAGAGCCCGCCGTTGCTTTCAGAGTGTTCAGAGCACTTCTTGAAAAGAAATACGGCGTAGAGGGGGCAAGAGAGAGAATTTTCGTTACCACCGATAAGGCACGCGGAACTCTTAAAAAGTTCTCCGACGAAAAGGGTTATCAGACCTTTGTTGTTCCCGATGACGTGGGAGGACGCTTCTCGGTTCTTACAGCCGTAGGACTTCTTCCGATCGCTGTTGCGGGAATTGACATTGACGCACTTATGAAGGGCGCTCAGGATGCCGCAAATGCATACACCGACGACGATATTTCCAAGAACGATTGCTATAAGTACGCGGCACTTCGTAATATTCTTTACCGCAAGGGCAAGACTACCGAGATCCTTGTTGGTTATGAGCCTTCCAATCAGCTCTTTAACGAGTGGTGGAAACAGCTCTACGGAGAGAGCGAAGGAAAAGACCAGAGAGGTATATATCCCTCGTCTGTAATTTTCTCTACCGACCTCCATTCTCTCGGTCAGTATATCCAGGACGGTATGCGTAACATTTTTGAAACCGTTCTCAACGTGGAGAAAACCGGATTTGAGCTTGAGATTCCTTATGACGAAGCTAATGTTGACGGTCTCAACTTCCTTGCGGGCATGGACCTTAATAAGGTGAATAAGACGGCAATGCAGGGAACTCTCCTTGCTCACGTGGACGGCGGTGTTCCCAATATCGTTATAAACGTAGAGGATAAGAGTGCTCACTCGCTTGGTTATCTCATTTACTTCTTTGAGCTTGCCTGTGCGATTTCGGGTTATGTTCTCGGAGTAAATCCCTTTGACCAGCCCGGTGTTGAAGCCTATAAGAAGAATATGTTTGCACTTCTCGGAAAGCCCGGATATGAGGCAGAGAAAGCTGAACTCGAAAAACGCATAAAATAATCGAGAAATTTTTAAGATTTTTTCATAAAAGGTCTTGATTTTTCGTGCGATTTATTGTATAATAAAACCAAACCACCATTCGGTTGATAAAAAATAACGGAGGTATCCCCAATATGTTGAAATTGATTATCGGAGTTAAAGGGACTGGAAAGACAAAAACACTTATTAGCATGGTTAACGAGGCTGTTGACGCTTCGCACGGCGATGTTGTATGTATAGAAAAGGGAACCAAGCTCCGCTTTGATATAAAGTATCAGGCAAGATTGATAAATACAGATGAGTATTACATTGAGGACGCACATTCTTTGGCAGGTTTCATTGCCGGAATTCTTGCGAGCAACCACGATGTAACAGAGCTTTTCGTTGACTCTGCACTTAAGATCTGCAACAACAACGTAGCAGAGTTTGAGCAGCTTGTTGAGAAGATCGATAAGCTTACAGCAGATACAAATACAAAGGTTGTATTTACTGTTTCTCTTCCTGTTGAGGAAGCTACAGCAACACTCCTTAAATATGTTGACTAATCAGATTTAATTACTTATAACCTCCCCTATTTAGTGGGGAGGTTTTGTTATTTTGAAATCAAATAAAAAGGTCAATATAGTGCAAATTTATGTCAATATAGAGGTTGCAAAAAAGCTAAAAAACGTTTAAAATATTTGTAATATAGGTGTTGCAAAAAACATCAAGCCGTTAGAAAAGGGGAAATCTTATGTATAAATTATCTGTTCCTATATCAATGCATACGCTGAACGATAAAAGCATTTTTGAATATATCGAGCTTGCAAAGAAATGCAAAGCAGACAGAATTTTTATCTGCGGTCAAAAAAACTTTTATGAAAAAGACAGCGATGTTTTTACAAAACCTGAAAAATTTAAAAAGAATATCTCAATTTTCCGTGAAAACGGATTTGAGGTGGGTGTGTGGGTTACAGGCTTTGGACACGGCGCACCGCTTTCACACCAAACAGATGCTATGGAGTCAGCGTACACGCAAATTGAAGGTATAAATGGGGAGGTTGGCCGTTATGCCAACTGTCCTCTTGACCCAAACTTTGTCGAAGCATATGCGGATGGAATAAAGAGAATTGCTGAATTGAATCCCGATATTATTATGATTGACGATGACTTTAGAATGAATGTGCGTCAGGGTTATTATTTCGGTTGTTTCTGCCCCAGACATATGAAAGAATACTACAAAAGGCTTGGAGAGGAGACTCCGAGAGATCAGCTTGAATCCCTTATGTTTACGGGTGGAAAAAACAAGTACCGTTCTACTTATTTTGAACTTACGGGTGAGGTCTTGCTTAATTTTGCGAAAAAAATGCGAGCGACTATTGATTCGGTAGATCCAAGTATTCGTCTTGGAATGTGCGGAACTAACGAAAATTGGGATTTTTGCGGTACTGACATGATAGAACTTGCAAAAGCTTTTGCAGGGAACACAGCTCCATTTGCAAGAACCACAGGAGCTCCTTATTGGCGCGATAATATTATTCACGTTATAGAGGCGTCAAGGCAGCAGTTTGCGTGGGCTAAAGGAACAGAAGTGGAAATGTTTACAGAGGGAGATACTTACCCCAGACCCAGATATAACGTGCCTTCTAAATTGCTTGAGCTTTTTGATTTGACGTTGTACGCTGACGGCACTTCGGACGGTCAGTTGGCTTACGTCTTTGACTATACTTACCGTCCCGAATATGAAATGGGCTATGTTGATAGATACATACGAAACGAGCCCATACGAAACGCAACCAAAGAAATATTTGAAGGTAAAAAAGCAGTGGGCGTTGAGGTCTTTAACTGTTACCACAAGGCTGAAAATTTTGTTTTATCAAAGAAAATTGACAAAATAGCCGATAAACTTGTACACGCAATTGTTCCACCGTCCAGAACGTTAATATGCGGAAACAGCATTCCCACCGCGTTTGAAGAGTGCGGATATCCCGTGCTTGTCATAGGTGAAAACGCAAGGTATATTGAACGCAAAAAGCTCAAAAACGGAGCAATACTCGACATAAGAGCAGCCGAAATACTTAAATCTCGCGGAATTGATGTTGGACTTATATCATCTGTCAAGAAAGACTATTCTCAAGAATATTTTGTAGCTTCGGACGAAACGGTTATAGGAATTTCAACGTACGGGCAAACTGCGCTTGAGTGTGATAGCAGCACTCAAATATACAGCCGATATCTGCCCGATAATACTACCGCTTCATATACTTATGAAAACAGCAATGGCGAGCGTTTTTACGTTCTGGGATACGACCATTTTCTTTCGACTGAAAACGTAAACTACATGAATAATTATCACCGCCAAAGCGACTTGGTCCGAGCAATCGAGTGGCTTTGCGGCAAAAAGCTTCCCGCAGTCGCGTTTAAGCATCCAAGACTTTATATTCTTGCCTCAAAAAATGAAAATGGAATGGCAGTTTCTCTTTCAAACGTATTTCTTGACGATATATACGATTGTGAAATTCAGCTTGATAAAGAGTACTCGAAAATAAAATTTGTAAATTGCTCGGGTAAACTGGTAAATGACAAGGTTTATATCTCATGGATTGCCCCATATGGCTTTGCCGCCTTTGAAGTTAAATGAAATTAGAAGGAGATAATATCATGAAAAAGCTTACCGAAATTAAATTTGAAGAGCTTACAACCAAGCAAAAGCTTAGTATGGTACACGCTGCTTATATCAACGGCAAAAGCACCGATGAAGAAAAAGAGTACATATTTGAGCTTATCAGAAATCGTGCTCTTGGAGCAGTTTGGATTCAATGGGATACAGATGGGGCACAAGAAAATATCAACAAGGTCCGCGAAATTGCCGATTATCCTATTCTTATAATAACCGATGCTGAAAGCGGCTTGGGAGAATACCTTGTGGGAAGACACAACGCAATAGGCTGTACGGGCAAAGAGGAATACGCGTACGCATTCGGAAAAGCAGTGGGCGTTACCGCAGGAAATATGGGGTATAACGTTGTATGCAATCCCGTTCTTGATATAAAAGAAAACGGATGGGTTCGCTCTTACGGATCCGATAAATATAAAATCGCAACAATGGCTGCGGCAGAAGCAAAAGGTATGCACGACGGCGGTGTTCTTACCGTAGGTAAACACTATCCCAGCGGAAGAAATCCCTTTGATACCGACTCGCATATGGCTGAGGCATATGAAGACCAGACCAAAGAAGATTTGGTAGAATATAGCCTTTATGCCTATATTGAGCTTATAAAGCAGGGATTGCTTGACGGTCTTATGTCGGGACACCACAGATTTGTAAATATAGATCCCGATTTTCCCGCATCGCTTTCCCAAAAGATGTTAAATATCATAAGAGAACAGGGGTTTGACGGTTTCTTTATCACCGATGCGCTTGATATGATGGGCATACGCGCGAAGTATGGAAGAGACGAGTCCAAGGGGCTTTGTATTGCCGCAGGAAACGACCTGGCGTTGCCATATAGCAGAGATAATAAATTCAATCAAGAGGCACTTCGCACCTGCTATGAAAAGGGAATCATCACCGATGAAAGACTTGATGAAGCCGTAAAGCGTGTCCTTGCCGCTCAACATAAGGTTATGCTTCTGGAAGAAACAAGAGTTAGTGAGCTTACCGAAGAGGATATACATCTTGTAAAGCACATAAATAAGGATTCAGTTTACGCAAAGTTTGACGAAGGTCTGAGTGCCAATATTTCCCGAGACGGAAAGCACTTCTTTGCGCTTATGACAAGAAATGAAGAAAATGTAGGGATGAACGGAGCGGTAGAGGTTGACACTTTTAGTAACGGCTGGCTTTATCCATCAAAGGTCACAGCGAAGATAAAGGAGCTTTTTCCAAATTCTACAGTTTACGCATTTCACCAGTTCCCCAAGCAGGGGCATAATCTTCATATTTTAAGTGACTCTGTCGGATACGACGACGTTATCATGCTTACATTCAGCGAGCCATTGGCTTATACGGGAAGTGAGCATCTTACACGCCGTGTTGAAACTCTTATTGAGGCTATGCAATACACCAACAGAATTTCCACCCTCGTTCATTTCGGCAATCCTTGTATCCTTGGTAATCTTCCACATATTTCGCGCTATATTCTCGGCGGACTTTCCGAGGAAAGCGTTGAAACCTGCATTGAGGTTCTCGCGGGAGAGTATGAGGCAAAAGGAGTTTCCACATACGATTTTAGACTTAATTAGGAGAAAAAGTATATGGTAAATGTTTATCCTGTGATAAAAACAGAGCCGTTGTGCTTTGATTATAAGGTGAAGATAAACGGAGCGGTCGTTGAAACCAACACCGCAAGAGTTTCAGCGGTGCCGTTTAACCGTCGCTGGCCGGGGCATCAAAGAGATATTTCTCAAACAGAAGCCGTTCAGTTTGTGTCTATGTCAACAGACGAGCCTTTGAATTTTGAGATAATTCCGCAAATTCCGTTTGAGGCTTCAAAAGTAAAGCTTCGTCCGCGTTCTCTCGGCATTAAGCCTATAATAACTCAAGACGGGAAGATTCAATTCACCCTTACAAAACCGGCATATTTTACCGTTGAGGCTTATGGAAGGAACGGGGCTCTGCATATTTTTGTTGATGCCGCCAAAGACTATTCGGTCTCAAGAAAAGATTAAAACGTAATATATTTCGGTGCGGGTGAACATTACGTCGTACATATAGAGCTTCTCAGTAACCAGACGCTGTTTATTGACGAAGGGGCTGTGGTCTATGCTCGCGTTAGCGCACTTGATGCCGAGAACATAAAAATTCTTGGGCACGGTATTCTTGATAACAGTCGCAATAAAGAGGAAATTCTTTTTGAACGTAATGTGGAAAACAACGATGTACTGGTGGATAACGCTAAAAGAATCAGTGCGGTTCAGTTTGAATATTGTAAGAATATTCTCGTTGACGGTATAACTATAAGGGATTCCTTGATGTATAATATCCGTCCGCTTGGCTGTGATAATTTTGAGGTGAAAAACGTCAAGATAATCGGCTGTTGGAGATATAATTCCGACGGAATTGATATGCACAACTGTACTAACGTTCATATAGATAATTGTTTTGTAAGAACCTATGACGACTGTATTTGCGTAAAGGGATTCGACTGTTTCTATGCCGACGTTGAAGCAGATGTAAAGTCCGCTATGTATAGAAACGGAAACAGCTATGACGTTTTCAAAAACGTTTTGGTTGAAAACTGTGTTCTTTGGAATGACTGGGGAAAGTGCCTCGAAATCGGTGCGGAAACCAGAGCTGAAGAAATGTGCGATATCAAGTTCAGAAATTGTGATATTATTCACGTTACAGGAAGCATTTTGGATTGTATGAACGTTGATTATGCCGACGTACACGACGTAAGCTATGAAAATATCAATGTTGAGGTTGACGAAACAATTCCGGCACCGCTTATTCAAAAAAACGATTCCGAAATTTACCAAAATACCAATCCCGAGTATATGCCTTATCTGATAAACAATCACGTTGTTTATCACTTTGAATATTCTGCAGGAGGTAAGCGCAGAGGTAAAAACCGTAACTTCAGTTACAATAATATCAGAGTTTACGGTGACAAGCCGATAAAATTCAGATTTTCGGGTTTCGACGACTGCCACAAAGTAGAAAATGTAAAAATAAACGACGTCTGTCTGAATGACGAAAAAATCACCGAAATTAATTCGGAAAATATAATTTTAGAGAAATATACCGAAAATATTTCTTTTGAAAACAAGAAATATTAAAAGAACCGCCGCCCAATTTGGGCGGCGGTTTTACGTTTATTCGAGTGTGATTTCAATGGCTGCAACTGCAGCAGGTGGAAGAATGACGGTGTTTCCTTCAATCGAAGATTTTTGCACGTCAAAACAGTTTGCGTTGTCCATTGTTATTTCCGTGTCGGCTTTTGCTGCTATGCAGTACATTTCAGCCGACGTGATGTTTTTGTCACATATATCAAGCTTTAAGGTCTGAGAAGCGTTCATATCGGTGTTTGCTATGTGCAAGAATATCCTGTTGTCGGTCTTTGATGCTACGGCATCTATTGCACCGTTGTAAGACACGTTAAGCCCGTATTTGCCTTGATGATGTCCGAACAAGCTCATAATTGCACCGACCGGCTGAAGATAGGGGGCCTTGGGATGAAGATCCGGAGACGAAGGATTTTGACAAATATTATTTGGAATAAGCAAAGCGTTTACCTGCCATGTGGTTCCAAAGAAATCTGCCATAGTAGCTATGTCAAGTACGTCGCTGTTTCGCATTATTACGTTGTGGCATCTTGCATATGCAACGCCGGCACCCCAGGAAGAAAGAACCTCGTTTCTGTTTCTGCCGGGAATTGCAAAGTGTCCTTCTGTCATCGCAAGACGCTTGTTGCCGCAATCCGCACGCATTCTCGCAATGGTTTCTTCCATGGATTTATACGAGTTCATAAGATGTGTCCAGGTGTTTTCCCAATCGTTTCTGTAATCGGTGGCACGAAGAGGTGAGTTTGGCAAACCCGAACCGAAGTGGTGGTGAAAGGCAATCATATCTATTTCTTCCACTTCGCTCATTTTTTTACACCAGGTGTCATCGGTTTTGCTCTTGTCACCCCAACCGACAAGCTTGAGCGAGGGGGCAACTTTACGCATAGCCTGTGCAAAACGTTTTGTTGCGTCAACACATTCATCGCTTCCGTACCCCGTCGGACAATAGGAGGTTTCATTGCCTATCTGCCAGTATTTTACGTTGTAGGGAGCTTTTATACCGTTTGCTATTCTCAGTTTGTTGTCGGGATTGTTGCAATAATCCACCCATTCAGCAGCCTCGTCCGCAGTACCGAATCGGTTGATACCTTCTTTGGGGTAAGCCCAGTGCATTCTTCCGTCAGACTCCATGTTTACTACCAAAAATGGTTCTGCGTTGACTTTTCTGCAGAAATCTATAATCTCATGTGTTCCCACGTGATTTGAATAAAGTCCGCCCCAAAGGTAGTTTACCATTGGCTTTCTGTCTTCAAATTTTCCTATTGCTTCTTTCCAGTGATAGTAGGATGCCAGACAGCCTCCCCATCTTACCATAGTGGGAGCAAGCTCATTGACTTTGTCTATTATTGACTGATGCCATTTTTCTTCAGCATAATCCCAAGCCGCATCTACCGAACTGTCACATACGCCAAGCGGCTCCATAAATTGCATATATAAATACGGAGAAATTTCGTGCTTTTCTTTTGGATTTACCTTTAAAGTTACCATAATAGCTCTCCTTTGACTTTGTTGTACTTATATTTTAATTGTTTTTGTTGAAAAATTCAATTAATAAGCAGGACAATTATGAAAAAAAGTGTCTTGATTTTTTAGTTTTTTGTTGATTTTTGGATGTTGATGTGATAAAATTAAACTATGAAAAATAATATAAATAAGCCGACTGTTACAATAGAGGCGCACGGTATTAAAATCAAAGTTATAAGGGTAGGAAAAACACCGAACTTACAACCGTTTAATGACGTCAATTCAAAGCGAATTCGCACAATACATTCCCATTTTACGTATGAGGTGTTTTTTGTGACCGATGGAAGCCTTGAAATAGTGACCGATGAAACGGTTACGACTTATGAAAGGAAAGTTGTAATAATCCCACCCCGCAAGGGGCACTATACTGTCCCAAAATCTCCGGGTAGTTTTTGCTTGCTTATATCTCTTGATGATTCTTCAAAGCAATCCTGCTTGCTTAAGGATACTTTGAATTGCGGAGCGTACGAGCTTGATCTTTCGGAAGACGTGGAATATTATATCAAGGCTCTGTCGAGAAAAAGCGATGCCGAAACAGAAGATGCAGAAAAAGACGTAAAGCTTTTGGCTACACTGATTTTTAATGAAATAATAGGAAGTATACTTCCTGCGGATGATAAAAAAATATCCAATATTAACGAGTGTAAGCATATTGGAACTATTGAAACGTATATAAATTCAAATCTCCACAAGAAGATAACACTTTGCGACGTTGCCGAGCAGGTTTATCTCAGTACAAGACAGGTGTCAAGAATTTTGCAAAAAGAGTATGGATGCACGTTGTCGGAACTGGTTAACAATAAGAAACTGGAGGCGGTAAGAATGATGTTAAAAAACACAGATATGAAAGTTGGGGAAATTATTTCCCAAGTGAATTTCGGTGCTGAAAATTATTTTTATTTGCTTTTCAAAAAGAAATACGGTATTTCTCCGCTTCAGTATAGAAAAAATACGGAATCTTCGAGATGACAAAGCATGCTCTTTAGAGAAAACCGTATTGACATTTTAATAATTGTGTAGTATAATATTATATTATGTGTAATTATAATATGTAAGGATAAAAAATGAGCAAAACAAATATTTTACC
>JAFTLM010000249.1 GCA_017455945.1 Clostridia bacterium
ACATAACGGTTGACGCCGTTCCGGGGGTGGGATAGAAGTCCTGAACCTGCTCGGGAGCGTAGTTATCTCGTTTCAGGCAAAGTGCAAGCTCAATGGCGGCATTAAGGTCGGAGCCCGGATGGCTTGACATAAGGTAGGGAACAAGGTACTGTTCCTTGCCAAAGCTTTTGGTAAGTTCAAAATAGCGTTTTCTGAATTTTTCGTAAACGCTGAAGTCGGGCTTTCCCATACAGTTAAGTACTTGTGTGGAGCAGTGTTCGGGGGCTACCTTAAGCTGTCCGCTGACGTTGTCTCGCACCAGCTTTTTGAAGAATGCGTCGCTCTTGTCGGCAAGCAGATAGTCAAATCTGATTCCCGAACGGATAAACACCTTTTTTATTTTGGGCAGACTTTCGATTTTTTCGATAAGCCTGATGTACTCTTCGTGTGAAACTTTGAGGTTTTTACAGGGAGTTGGTGCAAGACATTTTCTTGAGGCACACACTCCGTCCTTGAGCTGTTTGTCGCAGGCGGGGTATCGGAAGTTTGCCGTAGGTCCGCCAACGTCGTGAATATAGCCCTTAAATCCCTCAAGCTCGGTTATTTTCCTTGCTTCGTCCACAACGCTTTCTTCACTTCTTGAACGCACCGTGCGTCCTTGGTGAAAGGCGAGTGCGCAGAAGTTGCAGCCTCCGAAGCAACCGCGGTTGTGGGTTATGGAAAACTTGACCTCTTCAATGGCGGGAACGCCGCCCTGCTTGGCGTAAGAGGGGTGAAAATCTCTCATATACGGGAGAGCGTAAACCTTGTCAAGCTCTTCTCTTTCAAGCGGCGGCATCGGCGGATTTTGCACAAGCATTTTGTCGTCGTAATACTCAACGATGGCCTGTCCGTTTACCGAATCCTGGTTTTTATACTGTATGCCGAACGCTTCGGCGTATTTTCTTTTGTCGGTCTTTAATTCGTTAAAATCAAATTCCGCAGCTATTGGATAGTGAACTTTTTCGTCGCGTTTTGAAAGATAAACGGTGCCTCTCACATCGCGAATCTTTTTTACGGGTACACCTTTTTCGAGCAATTCGGCTATTCTCGAAAGTATATTTTCTCCCATTCCGTAGGTCAGAATGTCGGCACGGCTGTCTACCAGTACAGAGCGTCTGATTTTGTCGTCCCAGTAGTCGTAATGGGAAAATCTGCGGAGCGAGGCTTCAAGTCCGCCTATGATTATCGGCACGTCTCCGTATGCTTCGCGTATTCTGTTGCAGTAAACTATTGTGGCGCGGTCGGGGCGGTTGCCCATTTTCCCGCCTGCGGAGTAATAGTCGTAGGTGCGTTTTTTCTTTGAAACCGTGTAATGTGCCACCATAGAGTCTATGTTGCCTGCCGTGACGAGAAATCCGAGCCTCGGTCTGCCGAATTCCTTGAATGCGTCGCAACTTTTGTAGTCGGGCTGTGAAAGTATAGCAACTCTGAAGCCTTTGGATTCCAGCACTCGTGATATAATGGCAACGCCGAAAGACGGGTGATCGACGTAAGCGTCACCCGTAACGTATACAAAGTCGGGACGGTCCCAACCGTATTCCTGCATTTCGGTTTTATTTATGGGAAGAAATTTGTTTTCCTGCATTTAAGCTCCTACCTATTGTTTTGTTTTATCTTGAAAACTTTTTTTAGGATACGTGAAAGAAATCCCGGTGACTTAACTATCACTATTTTCATATAACAGCCGTCCTTTCTTGGTGTTCAATGCCATTATATGACGAAAGGGCGAATTGTGTCAATCGTTGCTTTCTATGATATAAAGCCCGCCTTTTTTTACATTTATCAAGGCACAGTTTTTGAGTATTTCGTTGGACGTGGTAAGTGCGTTGTTGGTTCTTGTAAGTTTGAAATTTTTTAAAGGATATTTACAACCGTCAATGCTTACCCCCTTTGCTTCTTTGTCTGTCGCAATAAGCGAGATATATTTGAAGCCGGCACGCGGTACAAGCTCACTGGTGCGTTCGATATATCTGGCACGGCTTTTTCCGTCGGTTATATAGGCTCTTACACCCAAACCCCACAGCTTTTCAAGCAGAGCCAAATTTGCCATAGTGTGGTCAAGTCTTCCGCCAAGACCGCCTATGATGTAAATAAAATCAGCACCCTGCTCAAGAGCCACGTCAACTGCCAGGGCAGTGTCGGTGAAGTCTTTTTCAGCCGGCACTTCTATTATTTCGGTTTCTCTCGGAATCTCGTTTTGTGTTTCGGAGTCAAAATCTCCTACCGCAAACTGAGGAACTATTCCAAGCAATTTTGCGTTTTTGTAGCCGCAATCGGCACTGACGGTAACGTCGTCGCCTTTGGGAAAATCAAATATTCCGTCGGGGAAAATTTCTCCGCCTGCGTATATAAATGCTTTCATCTTCTCACCTTATTTTTTCCAATCGGGTTTGTTTTTTAATACGTCGTACATTTCAAGAAAGCTGTCGTGCCTTGATTTCGCAATATCACCGCGTGTTACGGCGTCAAGTATGGCACAGCCTTCTTCCTTCGTGTGGGTGCATTTTGTGTATTTACAAAGACCGATGTAGTCGTTAAACTCACGCATCGTAAGCGGTAAGTCATCCTTCTTGAAAAAGTCGAAATGCTCAAAATCCAGCATAGAGAAGCCGGGTGTGTCGGCAATGTATCCTATACCGTCACGGCATTCGTGGGCAAACAGCTCCACGTGTCTGGTCGTGTTTTTTCCGCGTTCTATCTTTTTGCTTATCTCGCCTGTGTCAAGCCTGAGGTGCGGAAACAGCTTGTTCATCAAAGATGATTTTCCCACGCCCGAAGCACCCGCAAAGGCGGCTATCTTTCCCGTGAGGTTGGAGTTGACAAATTCCGAAAGCACGTCTATTCCTTCGTCCTCGTATACGCTTACCGTAAAGACCTTGAAGCCTGCTTTTTTATAGATTTCAAAAATCTCTTTGGAAATATCCTTATCAAGCTCGCATTTTCCGATGACTATAACAGGCTCTATTTCGTTGAACTCGGCAATCGAAATAAGCTTGTCCACCGTTGAAAGTATGGGCGCGGGCGATGCCGACGCCATAGAGATGAACATATAGTCAAGGTTTGCCAGCGGGGGGCGGATCAAAGCGTTTTTTCTGTTGATTATTTCAGAGATCATTATCTCGCTTGCGGAATTTTTTTCGTCTTTTTTTTCGTCGTTAAGAGCCGTAAGAGTACGTTCGTTAAAAACCACCTCTACCGTGTCGCCCACCAAAGGAGTCATGTTGCTGTGTCTGAATTTGCCTCTGGCTCGGCAAGGGAGAAGCTTTCCTGTAGCTTCGGGTTCATCGCAGGACGAAACCGAAACAAAGTACAGCCCGCCAATTCCCTTGACGATTCTGCCTTGAGCCTTGTATTCCATAAGATATATCCTTTCTTGCTTAGCCAAAGTAACCGCTGCTTGTCAGCACGGTTATTTCCTTTGTGCTTGCTTCGCCCGCCGCGGGGATGGTGGAAATAACACGCCCCGTGGGCATAAAGTCGTCTGAGACGGTAATGTGAACAACGCTGTAACCATAGCTTAACAGCAGAGCTTCTGCCTCTTTCGAGGTCATTGCAGTGACGTTTGGAACGGTTTTCGGCGTTTTCTGCTTGCCGACCGTGACCTCTATTTTGCACCTTTCGCCTTCTTTAAGCTTTATTACTTCATCGGCGTTCGGTGTTTGTGAAATGATTTTTCCTCTGTTCGCACCGTCTTCCTTGTATACGGCGACTATCTCGTAATAATTTTCGTCAAGCCCAAGCTTGTCAATGTCGGCATATACCACACCGTCAAGATCTGGCACCTTAATGTGTCCGTGCTGATTTCTTTCATCCAG
>JAFTLM010000018.1 GCA_017455945.1 Clostridia bacterium
ACTGACAGCACAAACAACAGTGTAAGCACTACGGTGAACGTAAAGCCCGACGATTACGTGCTCAGTATAGAAGGTATTACGCCTAATGCACAGTACAAAGAGGGAACGACAGTTATATCAAGCTTTACTGTTGCAAACGAAAGCGCAAGAGATGTTATACCTTCCACGGGCGCTGATGCGGTATTTACTGCGTACTACTATAACGGCTCGAACAAGGTAGTGGTAGCAACATTTACTTGGAACGACGTTGTTATTCCTATGAACGGATCAAATCTAATATATTTCAAGTGGGACGTTCCCGCAGGTTTAAGCGGCAAAACAGTTTACTGCGAGTGCAGTATAAATAAGGACGGAAGCATTAAGGAATACAATCTTGATGATAATACTGCCGTTATTTCTCTTACTGTAGAAAGCGTTTCTTCTTCGCAGACGGAAAATCCCGACTATTCTGCAAAAAAGCCGAGCGATTATACCTCTGTAAGCGTACCTTCCGAAGTAGCAGGCAGTGCAAGTTGGACTGTATGGGAATATGAAAACGGCACTTTTGTGCAGAAGAAGTATGGCATTAAAGTTTCTGCCTCTGCTCCTGTTATATCTCCGAGCGCCAACTGCAAAACAGCGGAATTTGTAGGCGGTAAGTGGATTATGAAATCGGGTTACGGAATTACACTTGAATATAATCCGGGTATTGATACTCTTGGCGGTTGCAATACACCCTCTGAAAGCGCATATACGGGCGTACAGGCGGCATTTGCAACATTCCCCGAGTACAGATATCTTGACACTTACGGCAAGTACAGAACGCTTGTATATACCGACGGTGCTTGGAGATTTGTAGAAAATGCAGGCGCAGACGGTAGCGAAAGAGTTCATTTTATCCCGATATGGCTTGATAACGGGGAGTACACGGTTTCCGTCACGGCAGACGAAGTATGGACACCTGCTGGTAAGGTTTCTGCCGTAAGAAATTCTGCACCCATATCTATTGATGGAACTATATATGACGATTGGTATCAGAGCTGAGGGAGGCAATATGAGTGAAGAAAAAGAAATGTTGGAAGGCTACTGTATAGATTCTCATATTTGGGTAGGAAATACACGCATATGCTTTGGGATATCCGAAGATAAAAACGAAAAGTACCCATATATGGTGTGCGAATATGAAAGCAAAGGCTTCTTATTTCCCGTATGCGATAAAATGAGTTGCTTTGATGATTTTTCGGAGGCTGTTTCTGCTTATGCCGAAAAAATCGGTGGCAGGGCAAGAGAACTTGAGCAAAAGAGAAAGGAAATAGGGCTTGACGATGTGTCGTGTCTTACCCCTAATGACCTTGTATCCGTTTCTTATGATATGAGTATACGAAATAAGGTTGTAGCCGTGAGTGAACAGAGTATTTCTCACGGCTACCGTGATATAGCGCACCAGCTATATTATGTTGACGGAGGCTTTGGTGTAGAGGCAAACAGTCGCGGCAGAGCGTGCTACGGTTGGTCGCTTTATACGGGAGAAAAATGCAGAATTGAGCGCCCCGACGTTATAGGCATAGTTCCCGAAGAAAAGATGCCCGATTTTGCAAAAAATACGCTTGAGCGTATACTCAAAGAGCAGAAGCGTAAAAGAGAGGAACGAGATGCAAGATAAAAGAATAAACGCGGGATACGAGATAATAAGGTCGTTTCCCGTAGGAGATACAGAATTTGTGCTTGGCAGAAACGTTTATGCCCCCTCGCAGTTTGTTACTTGGGAATGTTCAAACGGTAACAACTACTTCTGGGGGCATTATTTTTCCGACTATAACTCTGCTATGGCAGATCTGTTTGACCGAGCCGAAACGGAAATTTACACACAGAGAAGCCTTGCGGGTTACAGCAAAGAAGAAAAAACAGAAAAGAAAACAAAAATAAGACGTGAAAGAGAGGAGCGATGAATATGGCAGAAGTAAATAAAGTGAATTTGAGATTGCTTGTAAAGCTCATTGAATCGGGAATTACAACGGAAAAAGCGGTTACTTCGCTTAAACTCAAGGATATTATCTCTATTCCCGATATAAGCAAGCAGGAGCTTTCCGCAGTTTGCGATTTGCAAGACGCTATAAAGGCGGGAAGCGTTATGGGATTTTTGGCAAGAAGCGGCGAAGGCTCGGAGGAGAACACAAATGATGAAGCTTGAAAGCCTTGAGCTTTGGGAAGAAAAAGACCTTTTTACGGAACACAGCGAGAATGATAAGGGTTTTGTATGTTGCATAAAGGGAACTGTTTATGATGGCAAGATATCACTTTCGGAGTTTTTGGTGTCGGATTCTATACGTGATACCGTAAAATATGAGCTTGATACGCTATGCATATTTTTGCAGGGAGAAAAGGCGGAGCATTTGCTTCGCTCTGCCTCCGATATGAATAACTTTTGCAGAGATAAAATGCGCGACCATATCCCGTATTCGTTTAACCGCGAATGCTGGGGATTCAGGGCGGTAGGCGAAGAATATATTTGGTATCTTGCGCTTACCCCGTGGAACAGCAAGCGACATTTCAGTATCTACTGCTATGACCGCGCAAAGCTTATAAGCGCACTTGCAGCAGAAAAAGACCTTCCCGAATATTGCTACGGTGTGCTTAAATTCACAGGGGAGCGCATCCTCATATATTACGGAATGAGTGATTTTGAGGTTTTTCCGCAGTACGGCGGCAATATGGCGGAAAACAGAGATTATGCCGATGAGAAAAATGCCGAACTGAATTTGTCTGTCGAACAAGTATCTGCTATGGAAAACGGCGCCATCTACGGCTGGAATACTCCTATGGCTGATCCGCACAATTACGATGAAAACGGACATTTTTTTGAAGCGGAGGCTATAACCGAAAAAGGAAGGAAAAGATAGTGGGATATACGGTAGAAAACAAATATGGGGTACTTGCTGTAAATGACAGCGAAAACTCCGAAAAGCCCAAAGAAATACGCTTTATAACACCTGAATACAATGAGAAATTTAGAATATCCGATGGCGAGCAGATACTCATTTCCTATCCCGAAGGTACAAAGAAAGCCTTTGCTTGCAGGTATATTGACGAGTATCATATGCTTATCGGCAGAAATGCTTTTCATATCTGCGAATTTGCGGAGCTTGCGGACAAGCTTGGTTTGCAAATTTCGCCATTTCCCGAAAAGAGAGTGATATGGTCGAATATAGACCTTAACTTCGACGATTGGAAAAAAGATTTGAAGGAAGAATATCCCGATCTTTCGGAAAGTGAATATTACGAAAAAATGACCGAATTAAACGATATGTATCTGGACGATGAGAGAGCAAACCTTGATATCGATTGCGATGATATTATTTGCATAGGTGACATCGGCAGATGGAACGGCAGGGTAAGCGGATATAAGGTACTTGAAAATTGCAAGTTTTCCGATTGTCTTAAAACAGAATGTGAGCATGCCGAATGGTTTGTGGACAGAGATGGGGAACTTCGCTCGCGTGAGATACACCACGATGGCACAAACTATATTCTTTACCGCGCATTTAAGGAAGATGCTTCTTACGACGATAGGAATGACCTTATCGAAAAAATATACGAAGGCAAGGCGACACAAAAAGAAATAGATAGGTTCACAGAGAAGATTGGCATAAAGCTCGGTGAACTGGTATATGGTTGGGAGTTTCCCACTAAAGAAAAAGAAAGAGTATCCGAAAGGGATACGAGATGAATATATATTAAACTAAAAAGGAGAGATAGAAAATGCCGAGAAAAATAGACTTGATAACCGAACTATACAGACGGACTGTAAACGGTATTACTGAAGACTCGGTTGCGTGGAGAGCTTTTTTGCGCTCGGCAGCCTATCAGTATAAATATCCGTTTTCGGAGCAGGTAATGATATATGCTCAACGCCCGTTTGCAACGGCTTGCGCCGAATTTGAGGTCTGGAGCAATCATTTCGGGAGAAGGATAAACCGAGGAGCGACGGGTATCGCTTTGATAACGGGGCAAGCCGGGCAAAACCGCCTTAAATACGTGTTTGACATATCGGACACGTATCACGAAGAAAACAAGTTCTTTTCTCTTTGGGAAGTCCCCAAAGAGTATGAAAGCGAAGTTGCCAATGCGCTTGCTTTGCGTTTTGGCGCGGAAAAAGTAAATGGGATATACGAAGCCGTAATATCTGCTTGCGAAAATATTGTAAGAGATAATATATCCGATTATATTTCGGAGCTTGCATCTTCAAAAGCTGAAAGCTTTCTTGAAGAATTTGACGAGGATAATTTGCGCGTAAGGCTTTCTTCCACGGTAAGCGAGAGTGCGGCTTATGCAGTCCTCACTAGGCTTGGATATAACGCAGACAACTTTATCGGAAGCGAAGCGTTTGAATACGTACACGAATTTGATACCCCGGAAAGTATAAATGTCCTCGGGAACGCTTTTTCGGAACTGACGGAGATTTGTATGCGTGAAATAGAAAAGAATGCCAAAGCGATACAAAAGAAAAATCGCATATTTGCCGTAAGTGAAAAAGCCAGGTATAATGAGGGTGAAAATAAAAAAAGAGAAAACGGAGGAATTATCGATGAAATTGACTTACAGAACAGAAAACGGGATACTGTTCCCGAATTTGGAGCTTCCGGAGCAGACAAATTACGCAATCGGGAAATACGGCAAGATGAGATTGAATTTTATGAAAGCTCACAGGAAGGGGACGTACACGACGATATTGACACAAGGGAGGCTGAACAGCTACCTGCACGGGATAGACGAGGCGGCGGAAGCACAGCTC
>JAFTLM010000250.1 GCA_017455945.1 Clostridia bacterium
CATTTTTCTTGTAACTGTTTCGTGAGGGCTGATGGGGTGGCGGTCCCCAGCCGCCTGCGGTAGTACGCTCCGACAGCAATCTAAAGCTCCCAATCATCAGCCCAACAAACTCGTCGGTGTTCAGCCGACGAGTGAACGGCAACGCACAAAACAATCAAAAAACTTTCATTAGGAAGGTTTTTTGCGGAGCTTTTTTGCAAAAAAGCGACCCGTTCCCCCGTTCTCTCCGCTGCCAAACTATAATTTATTTTCGCAAAGCTTTTTGAAAAGTGGGAACTCACGAAAAAAATTTCAAAAAAGTATTGACAAACTCAATACTTCGTGATATGATGTATTACGCAAGGAGGAGTATGCTATGGATATTCAATTAAAGCGTGGGCTTTTGGACGTTTGCGTCCTTACAGCCATAAAAAACGAAGAATCGTACGGCTACAAGATAATAAAAGATATAAGGCCGTATCTTGAAATGTCTGAATCTACCTTATACACTATTTTGAAAAGACTTGAAAACGCCAATATGCTGACGGTACGTACCGCCGAGCACGGCGGACGGCTTCGCAAATATTACAAAATCACCAAAGCGGGGCTTGGACGCATTGAGGATTTCAAGGACGAATGGCGTGAGGTTATGGCTATTTATCAATTTGTAATGAAGGAGGACTTGAACAAATGACCAAACAAGAATTTTTGGATGAGCTTCGGTCAAGGCTATCGAAGCTCCCTTCAAAAGACGCGGAAGAACACATAAATTTCTACAGCGAAATGATAGACGACAGAAAAGAGGACGGCATTTCCGAAGAAGATGCCGTGGCGGAGATTGGCTCTATAGATGAAATAGCGGCTCAAATTGCATCCGATTTTTCACTTGCAAAAAATGAAAAGACGGCTGACGAACCAAAACGCAAATTAAAAACCTGGGAAATCGTTCTGTTAGTCGCAGGTGCTCCAATATGGGTTTCCTTGCTTGCGGCGGCTGTAGTTGTAGTTATTTCAGGCTACGCTTCAATATGGGCTGTATTGGTGGCTTTCTGGGCTTCTTTCGGTGAGATTATCGTAATCTCATTAGGATGTATCGCATCGGGCGTTGCCATCATCTGCATCGCCGATATATCCACGGGCTTTATTATGATATCCTACGGATTGGTAATGGGCGGGCTGTCAATCTTTCTGTTTTTCGGTTGCAAGGCGTCAACAAAGGTGATTATAAAGCTCACCGGGAAAGTTTTCTCAACCGTTAAAAGAAAACTGAAAAACAAGGAGGCAATGTAATGAAACACTCAACAAAAATTTTGCTCATTACAGGAGCTTTGCTTATTGCCGCGGGACTGATTCTTTTTGTAACCGTTATGTCGCTCAACAACTGGAATTTCAGCAAATTGAGCACCTCAAAATACGAAACAAACAGCTACACAATAAGCGAAAAATTCAACGATATATTGATAAAAACAAACACTGCTGACGTGATTTTTCGACCATCCGACAACGAAGAATGCAGGGTGGTTTGTTATGAACAAAAAAATATGAAACACTCGGTTTCGGAAGATAATGGGACGCTCTCCATAGAGGTAACCGACACCCGCAAGTGGTACGAATACATCGGAATCAACTTTACAAGTCCTAAAATAACCGTATACCTGCCCAAATCAGAGTACGCTTCCCTTTCCATAAAAACGGACACCGGAAACATAGATATTCCGAGAGAATTTTCCTTTGACAGCATTGAGATTTCCACAAACACAGGAAAGATAAAGTGCTGTGCTTCGGCATACGGCACTGTGAAACTCAAGGCTGACACGGGAGACATCAGTGTAAACAGCACTAACGTAGGAGGTCTTGACATATCGCTTTCCACGGGAGACATACGCATTTCGTCTGTAAACTGCAGCGGAAGTATCAAAATCAAGGTGAGCACCGGCGACACGGATTTGAAGGACACGAGTTGTCAAAATCTTATCTCAAGCGGAAGCACGGGCGACCTTTCCTTAAAAAACGTCAGGGTTTCTCAAATGCTTATGGCTGAAAGAAGCACGGGCGATATAAACTTTGATCGCTTTGATGCCGCCGAGATATACGTAAAAACCGACACGGGTGACGTGGAGGGCACTCTTCTTTCCGAAAAGGTATTTATAACCGAAACCGACACCGGAAGCATCGATATTCCCAAAACCATAACCGGCGGAAAATGCGAGATAACCACCGACACGGGAGACATTGAAATAAGCATTGTAAAATAAATTTACAAAAAAGAATTGTAATTATCTGTTTTTTATAATATAATGTTTACAGTTTAAAACACAAAGGAGATTTTTATGGAACTTTTTATTCCCTATCAATTCTGGATTCTTTTTGCTGTGGCTATGCTTATCAGCTCTATCGGTTTTTACAAATATGTTTATTTTATATCGCTGGGATACGGATTTTCGATTTCGGCTCTCGGTGTGGCAATTTCCGTAATGTATTTTGACAATTTGAGTACAGGCACGGTTATCGCCTGCGTGCTGTTCTTTATTTACGGAATAAGGCTCAGCGGATATCTTCTTATCAGAGAGCTTAAAAGCACAGCCTACAGAAACAAAATGAAAACCGAAATAAAGGACGGCAAGAGTATGCCGTTTGGCGTAAAATGTGCCATTTGGGTGACCTGTGCGGCACTTTACGTTACGCAGGTGCTTCCCGTATTCTACCGCCTTCGCAACGGTGCAAAAACAGATATCTGGACAATTATCGGCGTTGCCGTTATGGCTTTGGGGCTTATTCTCGAAACTGTTGCCGACCTGCAAAAGAACTCGCAAAAGAAAAAGAACCCCAACCGTTTTTGCGACAAGGGGCTTTACAGAATTGTACGCTGTCCCAATTACTTAGGCGAGATGATATTCTGGACCGGAACTCTCGTTTCGGGTATCAACGTACTTCACGGTATCGGTCAGTGGGTGCTTGCTTTGATCGGTTACATAGGAATTATATTCGTTATGTTCAGCGGAGCGCGTCGTCTTGAGCTCAGACAGAACAGAAACTACGGAGACGACCCCGAATATCAGAATTACGTAAAGAAAGTACCGATACTTTTGCCACTCATCCCACTTTACAGTGTGGCTAAATACAAATTCCTGGTCGCATAATAAAAAACACCGATTTTAAAAATCGGTGTTTTTTATCATTTAAGATGTTCGGCAATAAATTCCGCAAGTGCCTTATAACCTTCTTCGCCGAAGTGCAGACCGTCATTGGGTTGCATTATATGCTCGGTCTCGGCGGTAAACGCAGGTGCGTTTGCCGTGTCTATGAGGTCAATTTTCTCATTTTCGGCATAATTACGTATCCACTTTACGGCTTTTTCTACCCTTTCGGCATAACCGCAGTTTGAATACTCAGTATTTTCGGTAACGTGAGGCGGGGTACAGATATGTATCTCAGCATCGGGAGCATCGTGGCGAAGGAGCGAAATAAGCTCCTCATAATCCCTGTTCCCTTGTGTCTCCACTTCGGGATCGTGACCTCCGTTTGTACCAAGCATTACGACTATATCGTCGGCAGAGCAAAGTCTTACGTTGCCTTTTTTATAAAATTCCAGATATTTTGTCGCTGTATATCCGCATTTTCCGAAGTTACGAGCCTCGCAATCCATTATCTTCTCCAGAAAATAAGGATAATTCTTTTCTTGTACGTTTCCTATGCCGCGCTGTCCTTTTATTCCGTAATCTCCTTCGGTAAGGCTATCACCTATACAAACAATTACCCTTTTCATCAATCTACAACAGCACCTTTTTCACGGAGAGTATCGCGAAGCTTCTTAACATCAACCTGCTTTACGCCAACCTTATCCGAGCAAGCAATGGCCGCCGCAACACCTGCCGCCTCGCCTATGGTACAAACCGTGGGCATAATTCTGATAGAAGCCTGTGCCTCGTGGGTTGTGGAGATACATCTGCCCGCTACAAGGAGGTTTTCGCTATCCTTGGGTACAAGGCATCCGTAAGGAATCGTATAGTAGGTTCCCGCCGGGAAGTAGAAATGGCTTGTACCCGAACCGTCGGGGCTATGGATATCGATATCGTAGTTACAAGCGGCGATACCGTCCTCAAACTTGGTGTAAGCAAGCATTTCCTCTTTGGTAAGCATATGTTCTCCGATTATCATACGGCTTTCACGCGCGCCTATCTGAATGCCCGATGAAATAAGCATAGCGTTCTTAAACGCGGGGATATTCTCACGGAGAATATCGTAAAGCTCGAATATCTGCTCTCTCGCTATTATCTCAGCCTTTGTAACGTCCTCAGCGTTTGTAGGATCAAGCTTTACAACTCTTGTGGTGTTAAAGTGCATGATATCGTCGACGATAGTTCTGAACATGAGGATATCCTCACGGGGGTTAGTAATCTTGCCCTCTTCCTTAAGGCGCTTGTAAAGGTCGTTCATTTCTTTCTTGAGCGAAACGTAATCGGTTCCCTCAAGGTCAACGTTTGCTACTCTGAAGCAGAGCGTCATAGGCTGGCAGAGTCCGTCGCTTTCTCGTCCTATCTTATACGGGAATCCCGCAAAAGCGGCAAGATTAGCGTCACCTGTAGCGTCTATAAACTGGTCGGCGCAGATATCGTAAGTTCCCGAAACGTTGGAAACGGTAACCGCCTCAATCTTTTTGCCCTTCATTTTCACGCCTACAACAGACGTCTGATAAAGAATCTCAACGCCTGCATCAAGCATCATTCTGTTAAGGATAAACTTAAGATACTCATCGTTGAAGTGGGTGCATCCGGGGTCGCGGAAGCCGTCCATTTCCTTAATTTTTTCAACTATTTCCGCAAAAATGCCCGCACTGAGCATTATCTTTTCCTTACGGTTATCGTCTTTCCACGCCCAATATCTCATAAAGGGATTTACAAGGTCATACACTGCCGCGCCGCCAAGGGCGTTGTACTTCTCTATAAGGCGAACCTTTTTGCCTTCTCTCGCTGCGGCGATAGCCGCGCCGACGCCCGCAAAGCCTCCGCCTACAACCACTACGTCATACTTTGTCTTAAGTTCCATGATTATTCTCCTTTTTTCTCAAGTCTGTTCTTTATAATAGTAACGGCTTTATCAAGGTAATCGTTCTCCATAAGTTCTATCATTCCCTTGTCAACGAGAGCCGCAAGCTTATGGTCCATGGGGATCTGACCGAGCAGGTCGTAGTTGAACTCCTCGGCAATGCTTTCTATATGGCTGTTGCCGAACACGTCGATTCTCTTTCCGCAATCGGGGCAAAGAACGTAGCTCATATTTTCAACAAGTCCGAGAACGGGAATATTCATAAGCTGTGCCATATTCGCCGCTTTCTTTACTATCATAGAAACAAGCTCCTGGGGGCTTGAAACGATAACAATTCCGTCAAGGGGTATAGACTGGAACACGGTAAGCGGAACGTCGCCTGTTCCGGGAGGGCAGTCAACGAACATATAGTCGATATCATTCCATATAGTTTCGCTCCAGAACTGCTTTACGGTTCCCGCAATAACGGGGCCTCTCCATACAACCGGCTTTGCCTCGTCCTCAAGAAGAAGGTTTACCGACATTACGTCGATACCGGTAGTGCTGTGCGCGGGGAACATTCCCTCGGGTCCACCTTCGATTCCTGCCTTAAGACCGAAC
>JAFTLM010000251.1 GCA_017455945.1 Clostridia bacterium
CCAGGGAAGCGAGTACCCGGTGGTGATAATTCCCGCCTATCAGGCTCCGTCTATGTTGCTTACACGAAATCTGTTCTATACAGCCGTAACCAGAGCACAGGAGATGGTTGTTTTGGTAGGCAGGGAAGATATAATAAAAACAATGGTGTCCAGTAACAGAGAAACTATGCGTTATACTTGTTTGGGTAAAAGGCTGTCGGTATGAAATTTTCAAACTTTAAAATGAACGTGTCGAGAATAGGAAGTTTTTTCAAAAATCTTCTTTTCCCGCCAAAATGTGTGGCGTGCAGAGAGTTTATGCAGAAAGATATTCTCGACAAATGTGAAAATCCTTTTTGCGAAAAATGCCGCGTAAAATGGGAGCTTGAAAAGCTTTCAAGATGCCCGGATTGCGGTCTTGAAATGACTGTGTGTAATTGTGCCGCTCCGCTTTTGAAGAAGAGCGGTGTGGATGAGTACGTAAAGCTTGTTAATTATTCCGCTAAAAACAAGAGCGTGGGCAAGAGTGCGATTTTACACGTAAAAAGAACAAAAAATGCCCGCGTATTTGATTTTTTCGCAACTCAACTGTCTTATTCGGCAAGAATAAAAAACAACACGTCGGATAAAAATACTGTAATTGTGACATATGTTCCCAGAAGTCGCAACTCAAAACTTAAATACGGATTTGACCAATCGGAAGAACTGTCACGTAAACTTGCGAAAAAGTTGAATGTCAAACACAGTAGACTTTTTGACAGAAGAGGAAAACAGAAACAAGAACAGAAAAAGCTTGGCTTGAACGAACGGCGTGAAAATGCCAAAAATCTGTTTTTTGTAAATCGTTCAAAACTTGAAATGCTGAAAAAGGCAGAACGCGTGATAATAGTTGACGACGTGATAACTTCGGGTGCCAGCCTTTACGGTTGTATAGTAGCACTAAAAAAGCATTATAACGGAAAAATTATATGCGTTTCGGTGGCAAGAACAGGTAAGAAAAAATAAAAACAACAGGACTAGATCTTTCAATTTCCAGATTTGTATAGTATAATATATTTGAAGTAAATATATCCGGAGGACGTATGGAGGCAAATTTTTTTGAGAAAATAAAAAAAGGTTTTAATAACGATGTGTGCATAGATTTGGGTACTGTCAGTGTGCTTGTGTACGTTAAAGGGAGAGGGATAGTATTGCACGAGCCTTCGGTTGTTATCGTTGATAAGGAAACCGAGGAAATCGTAAAAGTAGGTGACGAGGCCCGAAAAATGCTTGGGCGAACACCGGATAAATACGAGGTTGTAAGACCGCTCCGAGACGGCGTTATCAGCAGATATAACGTAACGCAGAAAATGGTGCAGTATTATATAAAAAAAGCATGCGGAAATACGCTTGTAAAGCCGAGAGTGCTTGTATGTATTCCGTCTTGTGCAACCGACGTGGAGGAGCTTGCCGTTATTGACGCTATAAATCAGTCGGGATCGGGACAAACCTATCTGGTTGAAGAACCCCTTGCGGCGGCAATAGGTGCCGACATAGACGTGTCTGAGGCAAAAGGAAAAATGGTTATAGATATTGGCGGAGGTACGTCTGATATTGCGGTTATTGCCTTGAACGGAATAGTTGCCTCGGAGTCTATTAAAATTGCGGGAGATGCTTTTGATAACGCAATAATGCAGTACATAAGAGAAAAATATGAGCTTGTTGTGGGATATGTTACTGCCGAACAGGTGAAAATAAAGATCGGGTCCCTGACTCAAAGCTGTGAAAA
>JAFTLM010000252.1 GCA_017455945.1 Clostridia bacterium
ATGATAGTTTGATTGTATGTTGACAAAGAATATAAGCTGTGCTATAATAAAAGAAAAAGGAGTGGTTGTTATGAGTGAAAATATAAATTTCAATATTGCTGAGCTTGCTGAAAAGATTGCATCAAGCTTGGAGCAGAGTATAGAGGACGCTGTTGAGATCGCCGTTACCGACGCAGTTGAATCTTCGGTTGAGAGCGTTGTTTCCGATGCGGTTGATTCAATCGTCTCAGAGTCGGTTGCCGAGGCGATAAGGGAATGTTTTGAAAGGTTTGATTTTAAACTTCCCGACGGAACAGTTGTTGTTTGCAAAAAATATATGAAGCTGCTTAGCCCGAGTAAAACCAAGCAGTTGCTTTGCTACGGGGGGCTGAGAGTTGACGGAAAGAGCTTGATGGTGCAGACACGAATAAGCTGTTGGGAGGAAATTGCTACGTATAGCAGCAAAGAAGAAGCTAAAGAGGCTTTGCTTAAGGTTAAAAGTGCGATTGATTCAGGCCTTGAGACTTTCGAATTGTAAAAAATTAAGTCCGTGGAAATTTTCGCGGACTTTTTAATTTTTATAAAATTTCGAATAACGGTTGAGTTTCTATCGAAAAACGGGTTATTGCCAAAATTAATGCGTTGTGATACAATGATGTTGAAAGCAGAGCTCGCTTATCATTGTGACGGAGGTTTTTATGAAACATATTGGATTAAAAATAAAAGAACTCAGAAAAAAGAAGGATATGACGCAAGAAAAACTGGCAGAATATTTGAACGTCTCTTTTCAGGCAGTTTCAAAGTGGGAGACGGGAATTGCAAGTCCTGATCTTTCTATGATAGTACCGTTGTCGAGGCTGTTTGATGTTTCGACCGATGAATTGTTTGGCTTGTCCGAAGAGCAAACCGATGCACGCCAAGATGAACTTCGCACTATGTGGGAAGAAACTTGGGAAAGCGGAGATACTGCAAAGCGTTATGAAATAGCTCAAACTGCGGTAAAAGAATATCCGGGGAATTTTGAGTTTTTAAAATGGCTTGCTGATGCCGAGGACTTTTATGCTGTTCATAATTGTGAAAGATATTCAAAAGAACAGAAAGAACATTTTGAAAATTGCATTAAACATCTCGAAACTATAATAAATAATTGCCCCGACAAGGATATAACAGAAAGTGCTATATCGGGAATGGTATATGTTTTACCTAATGTTGGCAGACGAGAAGAAGCAGTTTTATATGCCAGACAACACCCGAATTGTGACGAATTATTGATGTGGTGTCTTTCAGGCGAAGAATTGCGTGTCCACAGACAAAAAATGATAGAATGGAGATTGAAGGAACTGATAAATATACTTGAGTTTGGTAGGAATGATCTTAATGGTATACGAGCGGCGGAATCAATAGTAAAGACAATAATAGACGATGAAAATTATTTGTATTACAATAGTTTTCTTATGTATAACTATATTTGTCAAGCTATATGTTATACCCATCAGAAGCAATACAGCAAGGCTATAGAAATATTGAAAAAATCATATTCTTATGCAGAAGCTTATGAAAACGTAAAAAAACAGGCACTTAATGCCCCTGTTTCATATACCTGTCCGATTTTGAACAAACTTGTTTTTGATGCAAGTGAATTGTCAATAAGCGGAACATCTACATTAATTGAAGATTTTTATGAATATCTGCAATGGGAAGAGTTTGAGCCCCTGCGTAATATATTTGATTTGAAAGAAATTTTTGGATAAAAGCCTTGCTATACACACTATCCACAAATTCTTCCTTGCGTTTTATGGAAACGTGTGGTACAATAAATACAAGAAAGGTTTGTTGGGGGGCTGATTTATGATTGTAGGTTATAACATTAAAAAGTTACGCATCCAAAAGGGAATTACGCAAGAACGTCTCGCAGAATGTCTTGGTGTTACTTCGCGTGCTGTGTCACAATGGGAATGTGGAAGAACTTCTCCCGATATTTCCCAGCTTCCCATACTTTGTCACGTATTTGGGGTGTCTTCTGACTCTCTTCTTGGGATAGACGTTGAAAAGAATGAAGAAAAAATTGAAAAATATTTAATCGAAGCCAACGATTTGGGAAATTGCGGAAAGCGTGCGGAACGGACGGCACTTCTTCGTGAGGCAAACATAAAGTTTCCTCGAAACTATAAAATTATGCAAAAGCTTGCCGAATCGTTGGTTTGCGAGTATTCTAGAAAAGGAATAAAGGATTACGGCGAGGTTTTTACTCTGTGCAAAAAGATTCTTGATGAATGCACCGACAGCAATATCCGATATGAGACCATAGAAACGCTTTCCGAGGCGTATGATTATGCGGGCAAGAAAGACGAAATGATGAAGCTCGCCGAGGAAATGCCGCGTTCGCATTTTTCGTATGAGAACTTTATGCTTTACAGGTGGAGGAATGGCGATAAAGCTTTCCTTGAAAGACAGGGCTATATTTCATATCTTATAAATCAGTTGATAGCCGTTATAGGGTGTGCGGCGGGGCACCGCCGTGACGATGGGAGTGCGGTGTATTCAAGCGAAGAACGCATCAAGCTCCAAAAGTTGCAGGTCGATTTGTTGGAGACTTTATTTCCCGACAAAGATTATCAGTATATGGCACAGGAAGGCGAAATCGCTTGCAGTTTCACAGCCGTGGCATTTATACGAAATAACGACGTTGAGGGAGCTTGGCGGTGGCTTGAAAAGGCGGTAGATTTTGCGGTTCATATGGACACGTATGATTTTAATGCTGCACACACTTCGCCTGTTCTTAAGGGCTACTCCGATGGGGGCTGGATTGCGGAGGAAGAAGGGAATCGCTCGCAGGTTTTGCTGAAATGGTTGACGAGTGATAAAGAGACCGAAATTTTGCGTTCCGATGCTCGATATGAGATGCTTACAGCAAAGCTTGAAGAGGGTGTTAAACATACGAAAAGGGGCTGATTTTACAATCAGCCCCTGAATTTTTGAAGCGCTTAGCTTCGTTTGTTCTTTTTGTTGCTTTTTTTCTTTGTCGAAAAGCCGAAGCTTCCTATTTTCTTGCCCAAAGCAAAATAATCGCCGTGGGCATATGCGGTAAGTCCCGCACGTTCAAGATGCAACTTTCCCTTTTCGTCAACAAGCTCTTCCTCCACATCAACGGCGACTATATCCGCAACAAACATATCGTGAGTTCCGAGCTTTACCACGTCGCAAACTTTGCACTCAAGAGCTACCGGACACTCACCGATAAGCGGAGCCTCAACCTCGTTTGCCTCCTCTTTTGTAAGCTTGCACTTGGCGAACTTATCCACGTTTTTACCTGTGTAAATTCCGCAATAATCCGCGGTTCGTACAAGACGCGAGGGGGTAAGATTTATCACGAACTCGCCTTTTTCTTTTATGATGTTGTTCGAGTGTCTCGACGGTCTTACCGAAATGTAGGTTTTAGGCGGTTCGCTGTTGATTATACCCGTCCACGCTACCGTAATTATGTTGGCGTTTTCCATATCTCCGCAAGAAACCATAACGGGGGGTACGGGAGCAAGGAGAGTTCCGCCTTTCCATCTGAGCTTTTTCACGCCTTATTCCTCTATAAGCTCCATTTTTTCGATGACCACGTTTTCAACAGGCCAATCCTGATAATAGAACATTTTCGTGGTGGTTTCAACGTATGCTATTTTATCGATTATCTCATCGCCTTCGATTACCTTTCCGAAACCGGCATACTGTCCGTCAAGGTGAGGTGAGTTTTCGTGCATAATGAATATCTGGGAGCTTGCTGAGTTGGGGTCCATCGTTCTCGCCATAGAAAGCACTCCGCGTGTGTGCTTGAGCGTGTTCTGTGCAAATCCGTTTGCTCTGAATTCACCCTTTATGGGAGCGGCTTCCTTCTGCTCGTACTCTTCGTCAAAGCCACCGCCCTGAATCATAAATCCCGGGATAACTCTGTGGAATATAAGACCCTCGTAAAAGCCTTCTTTTACAAGCTTTACAAAGTTTTCAACCGTTGCGGGAGCCATATCGGGATAGAGCTCTGCTGTCATTGTTCCGAAATTTTTTACTGTGATTTTTACCTTTGGGTTACTCATTTTTGTTTCCTCCGTTTATTTCCGTCTCGTCATATGCTATGGAAAAAAGCTCTTCTATACGTTTGGTTCTGCCGGCGATGTGAAGATAACCGAACAAAACCTCAAATCCTGTTGCCATTTTGTACTCTCCGCAGCTGGCACTTTTGGGAATGTTGTTGACCGACATATTTCTGCCCCTGCGGTATATTTCTGCCTCTTCTTCGGTAAGAAAGGGAAGTATTTTTTGCACCGCTTTTGCCTGTGCCGATGCCGTTACGTATTCAAGAGCGGCGGCGTTAAGCGTCTTTGACTTTGTGTAGCCTTTTTTTACCAAAAGAGTGCGAACGCAAAGCTCAACCACGCTGTCGCCAAGATACGCCAATGCTGACTGGCTCAATTCATTTAGCTTTATTTCCATTTTTCCTCCGTGAAAATCAAACGAGACTGTATAACCTCATATATTTTACCACATTGCGGAGGATTTGTCAATCATTTCTCGGCATTGTTGTTTACATTATTTCCGCTTACGTAGGTCACAACGGCGTTTTCGAAGGTTTCATTGCCTGCTCCTATCTTTATTCTTCTGAAGGAGGAAACCGAGCCGTTGTAGTTGATAATTTTCAACATATCGCAGTTGTAAAACGCCATAGTTTTTATCTCCTCCACGTCAGAGGAAATAAAAAGCGAGTTTTGGTCTTTCCCCTGAGGGTAGCAAATTATTTTTTTCATCTCCTTGTCGTAAAGCACTCCGTCCACGTCGGCGTATATGCTGTTTTTGCTGTCTACCGTTATGTTTTCAAGTTCGGGGCAGTTACAAAACGCGTAATCGCCTATTTGCTCAATTTCGGATGGAATATACGCGTTGACTATTTCGGTCCCGTAGAAGGCGTAGGCGCCGATAAATTTAAGATTTTCGGAAAGCTCCACGCATTTTACAAATTTGCTGTTTTTAAAGGCGTAATCGCCTATGCCGACTACCTTTTCGCCGTATTGTGAGGCTTCGGGAAGAATGATAAAGCTGTCACGGCAGCTTCCTATATCCGATACGTAGCAGGTTCCGTTCCCCAAACTCTTGAATTCAAGCCCCTTGCTGGGAACAATAACGGGCTCGGGAGGCTCTGTTTCGGCGGGCTCGGTTTCTTCGGGGGCGTCAGTGTCCGACGGCTGTTGCGTTTCAGCGGTTTCGGGTACTGCGGCATCCGACGGCTTTGCCATTGCGGGAACATCTTTTTCGCCCAGGTTGCGTGCTATTATGATTCCGCCCAAAACAAGGCAAATTGTTGCCAAAAAAATTATCGGAATCAGCTTTAAAATTTTTTGTTTGGTCATATTTTCACCATCCTTTTCTTTTCGGCGGCAAGAGGTGATGCCGTGTGTCGGCTGTTTCTCTTTGCCGTCCGTAAGATGATTATATCAATTTTATCCCGAAAATCAAGAAAATTCGTTCGACCCAATCCATAAAGGTGCGACAGTATGCCCGCCGCCTGCCGAAAATCCGAGAATACAAATTAAAAACCGACTGAATTTTCAGTCGGTTGCGATAATAACTTATCTGTTTTTGCGATTGGTTTTATAGATTTCCCAACAAATAAGAGCCTAAATAAGACTGTTAAAAAAATATCAGTTTTGTATCATATTACTATATTGAAACCGTGAAAATTACAAAAAATGTCAAAAAAAATATTGACATAAATCGCAAAAAGTGATAGAATATATAATGTAATTTTGTTTTTTGTATGGAGGACAAACAAATGAGTTTTAAAATGCAATATCTTAATGACCTTCTTGAAAGAGTTATCAAGAGAAACCCCAACGAGCCTGAGTTCCATCAGACTGTTGAAGAGGTTCTTGCGTCTATCGAGCCCGTGCTTGAAGCTCGCCCCGACTATATCGAGTCCGGCGTAGTTGAAAGAATGGTTGAGCCCGAAAGAATTATCAAGTTCCGTGTTCCGTGGGTTGATGATAACGGCAAGGTTCAGGTAAACCGCGGCTTCAGAGTTCAGTTCAACAGTGCAATCGGTCCTTACAAGGGCGGTATCCGTTTCCATCCCTCTGTAAACGAGAGTATTATGAAGTTCCTCGGATTTGAGCAGACCTTCAAGAACTCTCTTACCTCTCTCCCCATGGGCGGCGGTAAGGGCGGCGCTGACTTCGATCCTCAGGGCAAGTCCGATATGGAAGTTATGCGCTTCTGCCAGAGCTTTATGACAGAGCTTCAGAAGTATATAGGCGCAGACACAGACGTTCCCGCAGGTGACATCGGTGTTGGAGCACGTGAGGTTGGTTACATGTTCGGTCAGTACAAGAGACTTCGCGACGAGTTCACAGGCGTTCTTACAGGTAAGGGCATTCCTTACGGCGGTTCGCTTATCCGTCCCGAGGCTACCGGCTTTGGCGCAGTTTATTACACATGCGAGATGCTTAAGTATTTCGGCGATGATATCAAGGGCAAGACAGTTGTTGTTTCGGGCTTTGGTAACGTTGCTTGGGGTACTGTAAAGAAGGTTACAGAGCTTGGCGGTAAGGTTATCGCTATCTCCGGTCCCGACGGATACATTTACGATCCCGACGGTGTAAGCACTCCCGAAAAGATCGACTATATGCTTGAGATGCGTGCTTCCTGCCGCAACAGAGTTGAGGACTATGCTGACAAGTTTGGTGTACAGTTCTTCAAGGGTCAGAAGCCCTGGGGCGTTAAGGCTGACATTCTTATGCCTTGCGCTACTCAGAACGAGGTTGATATGCCCGAGGCTAAGCAGATGGTTGCTAACGGTCTTAAGTACTACGTTGAGGTTTCCAATATGCCCACAACAAATGAGGCTGTTGCATACCTTAAGGCTAACGGCGTAATCGTTGCTCCTTCCAAGGCAGTTAACGCGGGCGGTGTTTCCGTTTCGGGTCTTGAAATGTCACAGAACTCCATGCGTTACAGCTGGAGTGCAGAAGAGGTTGACGCAAAGCTTAAGACAATTATGAGCAATATCTTCAATAACTCGGTTAAGGCCGCAAATGAGTACGGCTTTGGCGATGACCTTGTAGCAGGCGCTAACATCGCAGGCTTCATCAAGGTTGCAGAGGCGATGAAGGCTCAGGGCGTGGTTTAATTAAAATATAAAAGGGAGCCGATTCGGTTGAATCGGCTCCTTTTTGTGAAAATCTATTGATTTTGGTATAAATATGGTTTATAATAAGAATAGAAAGTAAGGGAGGTGTTTAAATGATAACCTTTGAAGATATAAAAAAAGATGAAGCTATAAAAGTTTATATAAAAAAAGCCGATGAAACGCTTGGCGCACTCGGATATACCGAGCACAGCTTTTCGCACGTACTTAAGGTTGCCGATACCGCTATGTATATTTTGCGCACACTTGGGTACTCTGAGCACGAAATAGAGCTTGCGGGGATTGCGGGATATACACACGATATAGGAAACATAGTAAACCGTGTTGCACATTCACAAAGCGGAGCTTTGATGATGTTCAGACTTCTGGAGCACAAGGATATGTCTGCCGAGGACGTCGCCACGGTGGTGGCGGCAATAGGAAATCACGACGAGGGTACGGGTGTTGCCGTAAACGCGGTGGCGGCGGCTTTGATTCTTGCCGACAAGAGCGACGTGAGAAGAAGCCGTGTGAGGAACAGCGACGTTTCTACCTTTGACATTCACGACCGCGTCAATTACGCTACCGTGGAAGCACGTTTGAATATTGATGTTGATACAAGAGAAATAACCCTTTTCCTTGAAATAGATAAGAGTATAAGCTCGGTAATGGATTATTTTGAGATATTCCTCGGCAGAATGGTTATGTGCCGTAAAGCCGCAGAATATCTGGGCTTGAAATTCAAGCTTAACATCAACGGACAGCAAATGCTTTGAGTTGGGTGATTGATTAATAAGGGCTGAATCCTGTGGATTCAGCCATTTTGGTGTGGTGTTCTCTCACACTGTTTCTGATTTGTTGCCAAAAAGCAATTTTTATACAATTTATGGCAAGAAAATTATAGAAAATATAGATGCGATAGTGTATAATGTAGTTACAATTTACCAACAGTAAAACGGAGGTTCTGTTATGAGCTTTTTTGATATTACCAAAATATCCGAAAATTTGCTTCAAAGAAAAAACGTGGTATGGTTTTCCGACATTCCAAAGGAAAAGAGAATTGTAAACGATGAGGTAAAGGAACGGTTGCGTACCTGTGCGGAAAGCTGGGAGGGATACGTTCACAGTGAATATCTGGACAGCTACGGTGAGTTCGATATAAACAGAAACCGCAGTAATTTTGAAAATATGTACATAAACCGCCGTGCTTGCCTTGCGGATATGGCGTTTTTTGAGATATTTATAGGCGGAGGAAAATATCTGTCAAGAATAGAGAATATGGCGCGCCGTATCTGTGCCGAGCCTACTTGGTGCGTACCGTCGCACAGAAACATTAAACCAGCCGAGGTTACGGGGCACAGTATCGAGCTTTACGCCGCCGAAACAGCGTCGGTTCTTGCCTTTGTCAGCTATTTTCTTGGTGATAAACTTTCGGCGGAGGTGAGGGCAGAGATATCAAAAACTATCGATGAAAGAATGTTTTTTCCGTATACCGAAAGCGACAAATACGGTTGGATGGGTGTTGACGGACACAAGATAAACAACTGGAACCCGTGGATAAATTCCAACATTATGTTTTGTGCGGCGCTCGTGTGCGAGGATGAGGGAAAATACCGTTCGCTTGTTCTGCGTGCTCTGACTCTTACCGAGAATTACGTTAACTGTCTGGGAGAGGACTGCCTGTGCGACGAGGGGGTGCGTTATTGGGCTCTTTCTGGAGCGTGCCTTTTTGATATAAGCGAGATTCTTTACGACCTTTGCGGAGGAAAGGTGGACTTGACCGCTTCGCCTGCCGTAAGAAATGCTTGCGACTATATTACGGGTATGTATGACGAATATGGAAATCCCGCCAATTTCGGTGATGCGGGCATTGACTATTATCCACAGTGTGCGTTGCTGGTTCGTGCGGGTGAAAGAACGGGGAATACTGTACTGGCAGATATGGGCAGAGCGCTTTATACGCCAGATACGATTCGCATTTATCACGACAATTTTTACCGACAGCTAAAGGATGTGTATACTGCATCGAGAATCGTTGAGAAAAAAGAAATAAAATATCCCGAAACCAAACTTCTTAAGAGCATAAATATTTTCACCGTAATAAAGAACAGACTTTTCCTTTCGTTTAAGGGAAATCACAACGGAGAGTATCATAATCATAACGATGTTGGAAATTTTGTCGTTTATTACGATGGTACTCCTATATTTATTGATGCGGGAGTTGACTCTTATTCGGGTTATACCTTTTCAAAAGACAGGTATAGCTTGTGGTATATGCGTTCTGATTATCACAACGTTCCTACCGTTTCGGGTAAGCGTCAAACCGAGGGCATACGATTTTCGGCCACTCCATTGAAGATAAACGGAATGCGTGCCGAAACCGATATCTCGGGTGCATACGGCGAGGATGTGTCACCGTGGATAAGAAGTGCGGAGCATACCGGAGACACTATCATTATTACCGATAGCTTCAAAAATACCGACGGAACGTTGCTTAACTATATGTTAAAAGACGAGCCGAGGATAGAAGGAAACAAGCTTTTCTTTCTATGCGGTGTTTGTGCCGATCTCGAGGGGGCAAGCGATTTGAAGCTTGAGACCGTGGACATAACGGGCTTTGATTCGCCCGACGGAATTACCGCCGATGCACACAACCGAAAAGGCGGCAGATCGTATCTGATTCCGAGGCTTATGACCGAACAGTGGAAGCAAAATAATTTGTTCAGACTTACCGCACGCCCAACAGGCGACCGCGTAATGCTTAAGATTTTTACTGTAAAATAAACTGAGGGCTGAATCCTGTGGATTCAGCCCTCCTTGATTTATTTGATTTTTATAACCACGCCTTGTTTTGTTTTAAGCGTTACGTTTAAGCCGTTGTCGGTGGTTGATAACTTGCAGGGGATAGACGTGGGATAGATAACTTCGGCATTTTCGGGCTTGAAGCCAAGCGATACTGTTATCTCCCGAACGTCTCCCATATTGGTTACGGTGATAAAACAGTTGTCCTCGTTTTTGAATCCAACGCAATGAACCTTTTGGTCGCTTGCCGCTGAGGGGATTCCGAGAGGATAGAAGGGAAGAAGCTTGTCAACAAGATGCCTTGTGGATTTGTAGACCTTGATACCCTCGTGCAGAATAGCCTTTTGCTCTTCTGATAGCCAGGCGGTCTTGCCGCTGAGATGTATTCTGCGGAACATTGCGTTTACCAGAGTTGAGGCAATTTCGGCATCCGAAAATTCTGTTCGGGGCAGGCACCAAATGCAAGCCTGTTCGGGGAGAACGCCCGTGGGAGCTGCCGCCGCAAGCTGAACCATATGTCTGTTTTCCCAGACGTCGGTGGTCGATTGAACCGAATAGTGCTGAAGCTGCATATAGTCGGCTCTCATACCGCCGCTGGAGCAGTTTTCTATTATAAGATTGGGGTACTTGGCTTGGATATCGTCTATCCATTTTACAGCCGCCAGCCCGCTTTCGTAAAGACCGTCGCCGAAGCTGTCGGAGTTTCGTTCGGTACCTACACCCGCATCAATGTTGTAGTCGAATTTGAAATATTCTATGCCGTAGTCTGCCACAAGTCGTTCAATGATAGCTGTAAGATGAGCGCGAACCTTTTCGTTTCTCATATCGAACTGATGTCTTCCGCGTTCGGTAACCCGTACACCGTGACGGACGAAAAAAGCGTCGTCGTCAAATTCAGCTACCTTTTCGCTTCCTATACCTATGTCCTCGGGCTCAACCCAAAGACCGGGACGCATACCTTTTTGGCGAATATGGTCGAACACCTTCTTAAATCCACCGGGAAAACGCTCGGTGGATTCTTCATATGCACCGATGGTGCCCCACCAACCGCTTGCGTCGGCGTACCAGCCGGCGTCGATAACGAATATCTCACAGCCGGCCTCTGCGGCGGCATCTATCTGCGGAATAAGCTTTTCGGTGTTCGGATCGGCGTTAAGGCACCCCATATAGTCGTTGAAAATTACGGGGTGATGGCGGTCAGATTCAACTCTGTGGGCGATAAGACGTCGGTATGCGGTCATTTCCGCGAGAGCCGTGTCAAAGTCTTTACCGTATGAAACAGCCGCCTTTGTGCTTTCAAAGGTTTGACCGGGCAAAAGCTTCTTCCACCAGCCGTTGTAAACTTCGGAGGGACCGCTGAGTCTGAGATACAAAAGGTTGCCCGAGTCGGATATTTCCCAGCTCCAGGACGTGTTACTTTCTATCTGCCAGAGAAAAGCTTCTTCCTTTGAGGGCGTGTAGAAGCAGCCCATAGGAAGGCTGTCCTTTGTGGACCAGGTGCCGGTGTTGGAGGCGTATATTCTGTTTGTGGCGGCGACTTGGTTAAAGTGATAGCCGTGCTCGCCAAGCGAGAGGTCGCTCCAGTTGAACTCTCTGCACCAGCCGTTGTGCGGAATCATAAGCCGGCAATCGAGGTCAACCGCCTGCTTTTTTACGTCGGCGAGACCTGTGAGCGCGAAGGACGAAACATATTCAAGCCCCACGTCGGTGTCCGAAATATTGGTTACCTCCGTCCAGGCACGAATAGTGTTGCAGCCTTTGGCAAAAAGGTAGTTGAGCTTTATTTTAAGCAACGACGTTTTCAGGTTGAATACGTATTGCTTGCCTATTTTTGTGTCAATGGCTTCGTGTGATATGTATTCGGGAAGTTCGGGGCAGAGGAAGCCTACAGATTTTTCGCCCAAATGTCTTGCGGTGTTGGCGCCTGTCGTTCTTATCTCAACGGCGGTGCAGTTAGCCTTTGCCGCATCCTCTATAATCGGTTCGGGAGCGCTTTCGTCCTTTATTCCGTAAAAATACAGATTGTTTTTTTCACTTACTTCAAAATACAGAGCAAGCCCGTTTTCTTTAATGATTATCATTGCCGTCCTCCGTTGTTTTTTTTAATTTTAACACATAAACACGGTATAGGTCAATAGAAAAACGTATAAAAATATGGTATTTTTGTACGAGCCCTTGAAATATTACCATAAATGTGGTAAAATTGTAAAAGAGGTGAGAAAATGAAGATTTTACTGTTTGCGCTCAACGGCTCGTATTCTCATACCTGCCTTGCGGTCCGCTGTCTGCGGAACGCGTTGCAAAAAAACGGATATACCCCGTTGATTTTTGAAGCAAATCTTCGCGACAGAAGAGATGAGGTCTTGCAGACCCTTTTTGAAGCGCGTGCCGACGTTTACGGCTTTTCTTGCTATATATGGAATATTGGTGAAATGTTGGCAATAGCCGCCGACCTTAAAGCACTCTTGCCGGAGACTAAAATAATTTTCGGAGGTCCCGAGGCTTCTTTTGATACCGAACGTTTTGCTTCGGTTGCCGATACGACAGTATGCGGAGAGGGCGAAAGCGTAATTTCCGAGCTTTGCGCGAAGATTGAACGAGGCGAGACAATTCCAAAGACGGTGGTTGCCCCCAAAGCTTCTGTTATGGCAGATGAGGGAATCTTCTACCGCGACGGAGACTATAAGTCGGGAGAAATGCTGTATTACGAATCCTCACGTGGATGCCCGTATAACTGCTCATATTGTCTTTCTTCCGCAGAGCAGGGCGTTCGTGCCAAAAGCGTGGAGCAGACACTTTGCGACCTTCTTGAATTTGAAAAGCTTAACGAGGATATAAAGGTCATAAAATTCGTTGATCGAACCTTCAACTGCGACCGTAAGCGTGCAAACGCCATATGGCGGGCTTTGGCGGACGAAAGATATACAAAAAAATACCACTTTGAAATATGTGCTTCCTTGCTTGACGAAGAAAGTTTTGAGGTGCTGTCGGGTTTGCCGAAGGGAAAGGTCCAGCTTGAAATAGGGCTCCAAAGCACTAACGAAAAAACACTTGCCGAGGTTTCGAGGCATATTGACAGCAAGCAGGTTATTGCGGCAACCGACAGGCTCCATAAAATGGGGAATATGCATATCCACCTTGACCTTATCGCGGGGCTTCCGTATGAGGGGTATGAGAGCTTTAAAAGGTCGTTTAACGACGCCTATTTTTGCTGTGATATGCTTCAGCTTGGCTTTTTGAAGCTGTTGCACGGAACAAAGCTGAGGGAAAACGCCGAAAAATATGGGATTGTTTATTCAAAAAATCCGCCGTATACCGTTTTGCAAACCGCCGATATCAGCCGCGAGGAGCTTTATAAGCTGTCGCAGATATCCGACCTGCTTGACAGATATTACAGTAGCGGGAAGTTTGCGGGATGCATTGAATTTGCAGTGAAAACCGCAAAAAGTCCCTTTGATTTTTACGAGGGCTTGTGTGATTATATCAACCAAAACGATGGCAGGGGTGTGAGAAAACTGTCGCAGACAGACGCCTTCCGCACTCTTTACGGCTACGTAAGAAGTTTTATGAACGAAAACGACGCGGAGCACTTTGAAAATCTTATGCATATTGATTTTTCAACCCACGAGGCAAGAAGAATGCCTCTGTCGGTGATTTCCAAACCTAAATGAGGTGTTAAAATGATTGACAAGAAAAGATCCAAAGAATGGTTTTACTCGCAGGGAAAGCTTGAGGTTCCCGAATGTGCAAAATGCGATGCCTTCAAGGTATACCGACTTGAATATACGGGTCAGTACATATTCGAGTTTGAAATAGATACGGGACTTGGCGGTGAGCCATGCGAGATAGACCAGATAACCGATACACACTTGAATTTTGTCTCAATAGCCGACGAGGACGATAAAGAAGTTATGGGAACGAGAGCCGTCCGCACCTGGAACAGAGAGGGTGAGTCTGTAAAATCCGTCATAAAGGCTATGGACGTGGCACAGTATGCCGACCAGACGGTGATTACCGGTGACGTGCTGGACTATCTTTCAAGAGGGGCTATGGCACTTATGAAAAAGCATATCCTTGACCGCGACCCCGAGGTGCTTGTTACTCTTGGAGGTCATGAGCTGACAAAGCAGATGCAGACGAATATTCCGGACGAAACACCGTTTGAAGAGCGTTTGAATATGCTTGCCGAGATATGGCCCCACGAAATGAATTATTTTTCAAAAGACGTGGGAGATAATGTAATAGCCGTCTGTCTTGATAACAGCATAGGTGATTTCCGTGCTTTCCAAATAAAAAATTTTGAAGCCGATATAAAAAGAGCGCGGGAAGAAAAGAAGATAATACTTGTTTTTGCCCACGAGCCTATAGCCACACGAAGAAACGAAGGGGCTATTCCCGCGGTTTGGGAAATGCGCGGAGCCCATAAGACCTTCGATTTTGACGGAGAGACCACAATAGGAGCAAAGCCAAACGACCGTGAGGTAACGAAGAGAGTGTATTCCTTGATAACAGAGAACGCCGATGTGATAAGAGGCTATTTCTGCGGTCACAGACACAGTGCGTTCTATACCGAAATAAACGCTACATATACCGATGAAAAGGGAATACATAATACAACTATCCCACAGTGGGTAGAGCCCGGAAACCCCTATCTTAACCACGCGGGAATTGTTACGAGAATAATTGTTAAATAACAAAAAAGCAGCCGATTCCTTTTTTTGACGGAGTAGCAATAAGTTATATCTTGGGCGTAATCGTTCTTGACAAAATTACAACACCGTGGTAAAATACAGAAAATCCAAACAAGGAGGAACTCTATGAAAGCCTGCGTTATACAACCGCCTTATTCGATGGACTTGTCTTATGCCGACGAGTATTTCAATATAAAGCTTGATTATCTCAAACAATGCGATGAAAGTATGGACGTAATAGTTTTGCCCGAGTACAGTGACGCACCTTGCTGTACCAAAACCTGGGAAGAAACCTACGAGTGTCATAAAAAGTATATAAAACCTCTGCTTGACGCCTGCTCGGAGACAGCAAAACGCTGTGATGCGGTGGTGTTTGTCAATGCACTCTGTGAGGTTGAAAACGGATTCAGAAATACCACCTACGCCTTTGACCGAAAGGGCGAGATAGTGGGGAAGTATTTCAAAAAGCACCTGCCGCCTTCGGAGCTTTACGACCTGCATCTTGATCAGGATTATACAAGAGAGTTTTCCGAACCCTACACTCTTACTGTAGACGGTATAAAATACGGATTTCTCACTTGCTATGACTTCTATTTTTATGAAGCCTTTGCTTCTATCGCAAGGCAAAACGTGGACATTATAATCGGGTGCTCGCTACAGAGAAGCGACAGCCACTCGGCACTTGAGATTATGGGACGCTTTTGTGCGTACAACTGTAATGCGCATCTGCTTCGCGCCTCGGTCAGCCTTGATAAAAATTCCGATATCTGCGGAGCCTCGATGATAGTTACGCCAAAGGGCGAGATGCTTGTCAATATGCGTAGCGAAATCGGTCTTGGCGTTGCCGAAATAGACCCCAAAAATAAATATTATAAGCCTGCGGGCTTTGGCGGTGAGCTTGCACCCCATTATGAATATATTGAGTTCGGACGCAACCCCTGGCAGTACCGACACGGCGGAAGCGCAATCGTGAAAAACAACAGCCTGATGCCATATCCGCGTGTTTGCGCACACCGAGGCTTTAATTCGGTTGCCCCCGAAAACAGTATGCCCGCCTTCGGTGCGGCTGTGGCAATGGGGGCGGAGGAGATAGAGTTCGACCTTTGGTATACCAAGGACGGCGAGCTTGTCTCCATTCACGATGCCACGCTTGACAGAGTGTCGGACGGTGCGGGAAAGGTGTATGAGCATACATATGACGAGCTTAAAACACTCGATTTCGGAACGAAACACGGTGAGCGTTTTGCGGGGTTGAGAATACTTAAATTTGAGGAAATTTTGAAAAAGCTGGCTTGCCACGTGATAATGAATGTTCACATAAAAACTATAGGTCAGGAGCCTTACAGCAGAAAGCTTTTCGAGAAAATAGTTGCCCTCATAGATAAATATGATTGCAGAAAGTACGTCTATTTTATGACGAACAATCTCAGCCTCTTGGAAATGGCACAAGAACTGGCACCCGATATAGTTCGATGTGTGGGGTATGACAAAAACAATCCCGATATGGTGGAAACGGCTGTGAAATACGATTGCAAAAAGATACAGCTTTTCAAGCCGCATTTTAATCAGGATATGATAGACCGTGCACATAAGGCGGGAGTGAGGTGTAACGTATTCTGGTCCGACGATCCGAAAGAAGCCGTCGATTTTCTCAAAATGGGAATAGATACCATTCTCACCAACGATTATAACCGTGTGGCACAGGCGGTGGAAAATTATAAAAATAATTGAAGATAAACTTTGAGCCGAGGCGGCAGCCTCGGCTCTTTTTTGCGGGAATGTAAATTATAGTTTAGCGGCGAGGGATGTGTTCGCACCGCACCCATAAGAGCCCCCACGCCAGTGGGTGCGAGTCAAGGCTGCATAAGCCTTGTCGCTCACCGCAGTGAGCGAAACTCCCCAAACGGCGTTTTTCTTTTTGC
>JAFTLM010000253.1 GCA_017455945.1 Clostridia bacterium
AGCAACAGAACAGTTGCTCTTATAGAAAACGGAAGCTGGGCGCCCCTTGCGGCAAAGGCTATGAGAGAGATGTTTGAAAAGAGCAAGAACATCACTTTCACAGACACAACCGTAAAAATAATGTCCGCCCTCAACGACGAGAGCAAGGCACAGCTTGACGCTCTTTCGGAAGAGCTTTGCCGCGAATATCTGGCAACGCAGGACGCCACGGCAAACAAAAACGATCTCACCGCTCTCTTTAAGATAGGATACGGATTGTACGTTGTTACTTCAAACTACGGTAAAAAGGACAAAGGTCTTATAGTAAACACGGTAACACAGGTGACAAACACACCCAACAGAATTGCGGTTACCATCAACAAGGAAAATTATTCTCACCACGTTATAAAGCAAACAGGAAAGATGAACATCAACTGTCTTACGGTTGACGCCCCATTCAAGGTGTTTGAAGTGTTCGGTTTCCAAAGCGGACGCAACGTAGACAAGTTTGCCAACTGTGAGCCGCTTCGCTCGGACAACGGACTTGTGTTCCTTCCCAGATATATCAATTCGTTTATGTCCTTGAAGGTTGAGCAGTACGTGGACCTTGACACACACGGAATGTTCATCTGCTCCGTAAGCGAGGCGAGAGTGCTTTCTGACAGAGAGACTATGACCTATTCTTATTATCACGCAAACGTGAAGCCCAAGCCTCAAACAGAGGGCAAGAAGGGTTACGTGTGCAAGATATGCGGTTACGTTTACGAGGGCGAACCGCTTCCCGAAGACTTTATCTGCCCGCTTTGCAAGCACGGTGCGGCAGATTTTGAGCCTATAAAATAAAAAATATATAAAATCACGGAGGAAATTTATTATGAAAAAGTATGTATGCGACGTATGCGGATGGGTTTACGATGAGGCGCTTGGCGATCCCGACAACGGAATTGCTCCCGGCACAAAATTTGAAGACCTTCCCGAGGACTTCGAGTGTCCTCTTTGCGGAGTAGGCAAAGACGACTTCTCCGAAGAAAAGTAAACAAGCCAAAAGGACTGTCGCCAAGACAGTCCTTTTTTGTGTTTTCTGTATATTTTCTTACGCCATTATTTTTGCTTTCACGCAGCTTACCGCATGATATTCGGTAACGTCAAGAACGGTTTCGCCATCAATCTGCAACGGAGTCGAACGGTCAAATTTTACAGTTATATCTTTACCGGTAAGCACTTCGACGCACTTTGTATTTTTTATATGTTCGCCGGTAAAAATTGAAGGAAAGATCATAAGAGTTTTTAACTTTCCCGAACCGTGAAACACCATAAGCGACAGCTTTCCGTCTGTATCTGTTCTGCTCTGCTCGGGTGTAGGAATCATTCCGCCGCCGTAATGTCTGCCGTTCATAGTAGGCGCTATCCACACTTTTTTATAATTATGTTCAACTCCGTCAACCACAACCGCAGCCGTATAGTGGGCTTTTTTATTTTGGGCTCTGAGCTTGTCTCCGATTTCACAGCAATATCCGTCTATACCGTACCCCACTCCGTTGATAAACACGGTGGTCTTTCCGTTTACTGTAACGCTTGGCATTTTCATTCAAAATCTTAAAAAGCGTACTGTAACTGTCTATTTCGGTCATATCTACAAGTTTGGTTTCCCACTCACAGCGGCTCATATAATTTTCGGCAAGCGCTTTGCAGGTGCCACCTCCGGACATAGGATTATACAACAAATATTGCACGGTTAAACCTCTCTTTTCAGTTAAATTTCGGTAATATTTTAACCCGCCATCATAAACTGAAAATAAACTTTTTTCGACAAAAACTCCATAAAATTACAAAAAGGCTCCGAAGAGCCTTTTTATTGTTTTTTAGGAAGTTCCACCGAAAATTCGGTGAAATTATTCTCACTTATCACGCCGATGCTTCCTCCGTGGAGTTCGACTATACGCTTAACTATAGCAAGTCCGATACCGTTACCCTCGGTGGCGTGTGACTCGTCTGCCTGGTAAAACTTTCGCCAGATTTTCGCCACGCTGTCGAGCGGAATTTCGCTTCCCGTATTACCTACGCTTATTTCAAGAGTTTCACCGTTATCTAAAATTTTCAACGACAGTTTTCCACCTTTTTCGGAAAATTTCACGGCGTTATCCAACAAGTTTATCCATATTTGTTTCAAAAGTTCCTCGTTAGCCGATATTTTATACTCACCAATATCTATATCGATTTCAAGGTCTTTCTTTGACCATTTATCCTCAAGCAACAGTATTGATGCCCTCAGTTGCTCGGAGAGATTAAACTCAGAAATATCGGTCAGTATCCTCTGATTTTCCACCCTTGTAAGATTGAGAACGTTCGTTGCCATATACGACAGCCGCCAGGACTCCTCCTCTATGGCGTTTATGTACTGAAGCCTCTGCTCCTCACTGAGGTTTTCTTTTTTCAAAAGTCTGGCAAAACCGAGTATAGAAACAATGGGCGTTTTAAATTCGTGTGAAAAATTATTGATAAAGTCGCTTCTTAAAAGCTCTGTGTTTTTCAACTCCGCCGACAGCTTATTGAAGCTGTCTGACAGCTCCCTAAAGGAGTTCATTTTATTAAGAGTCGGCGGAAAGTCTATCTTAACGTCGTAGTCACCGTCTGACATACGATTTATCTGGTTTATGAGCTTATTTATTGGTCCGAGCGGCAATCGCACAGCAAAAAAAGCGATAGTAAAGCCCATTATCACGCTTATTATAACCATAAGAGATGCAAAAACGCTGGGCTTTCCCGATTCGCTTACGCTTTTAATAACGTCAAAACGCACCAACAGCCACGCCGCCACAGCCGCCAACGAAACCGCCACTGCAAGGATACCGAAAACAAGCAAAGAAAACATAAGTATAAGCGAATATCTTTGCTTGCGTTCCCTGTTCTTAAAATTTATTTTCATCTTCATATTTTCTTTACCGCCTTATAGCCGAGTCCGCGCACAGACAATATTTCAAATTCTTCCCAATTTTCAAAACGCTTACGAAGTCTTCCTATGTGGACGGTTACGGTCTCCCAACCGGTATTGCTGGCAGCTCCCCATATCTCGTCCATAAGCTGAATTCTGGTAAATATCTTTCCGGGATATGACAAAAGCTTGTACAAAAGCATAAACTCCTTTTGCGGCAATTCACAAACAGTATCACCTTTGGTTACCGTCAGAGAATCGTAATCTATCACCACCTCGCCGATAACTATTTTACGTTCATCGGCAATCTTGGCACGACGCAGAAGTGCTTTTATTCTGTAAAGCATTTCTTCTTCGTCAATCGGCTTGGTTATGTAGTCATCGGTTCCTACCAAAAATCCTTTGTGTTTGTCGGCGGGAAGCTGTTTTGCCGAAACCATAAGTATAGGCAGAGTGCTTCTTGATTCACGGATGATTTTGGTAAATTCATAGCCGTCCATTTCGGGCATCATTATATCAAGCACCACCAAATCAATATGCTCACTGTCTAAAAGTGTCAGTGCTTCCTTGCCGTTTGCTGCAGAACAAACGGTATAACCCGCTTCTTTCAACACAGCTTCAAAGAAAATTCGGGTGTTTTTGTCATCATCGACAACCATAATTTTAAACATAATATCACCTCGGTGTGTTATTGTCGGCTGTTATTATGAACCCCTCGACTTTTTACTCTCCGTACCAAAGCGGAATATCCTTTAGCTTGCTCCAGACAAATCTGCCCATATTTTTACCGCCCAGGTCGTTTAAGTGGATATTGTCTTTTTGGTAATCCCTTGCTTTTACTCGGGCATAGCCAAAACCGCCCTCGGTGAAAATATTTATTACGGGAACACCGTTGAGATGTCCGACACGCTCGGCAAGCTCGGCAAACTCAAGCCCCGTAAGCTCTCTTTTTACCTTCTTTTCGGGTTCGATGTTATTGCTTAATATCATAACGATAAGCACTATCTGCGCCTTGGTGTTTTCCTGCACATATCTTATGCACTGATTAAGGCAACCGCAGAAGGATTCGTCGTCGGTATCGTAGATATCTCCGTGATTACCGCTTTCATTGGGAAGCACTTCAAGCGTGATAAGGTCTGCGTTTTCCTTGCCGTCATCCATATTCATAACCGCAAGCTTATTGTTGCCCTTGCCGAATCCGTCGGGGGTAAGGCAACCGCCGGGGATTCCTTTGTTTACCACTTTAAGCCCTGAAAGCTCCTCTACAACGGGAACGTATTTTCCCTGCGCTATACTCGTCATAGACGTGCCGTATGCGTACCACGTCTTTCCGTGCCAATGATTCATTTTGTACTCCTTATCAGCCGAACACTTCCGCGGCGGCTATTATTTTTATTTTTTCTTCGTCAACCTTATCTCTGCCGTAGGCATCGAAAAAGCGTGCTCGGTATTTATCTGTTTTAAGGTTAAACCACAGCGTCCACGCACCCCAGAAAAGGTCCACGTGGCGGTCGCCCACACCGCCGTTTCCAAGGTCGATAAACTTTGAAAACTTCCAATTATCAAGCATAATATTGGGAAGGCAGTAGTCACCGTGAAGCAACACTCTGCCATTAATCTCTCCTCTTCCCCGGCAAAGCACCGCCCAAGCCTCTTCCGCCGAACGATAACCGAAGCTGTCGGGAAAGCTTGTTTTATCATAATTCCCCGTTCTGTAATTTTCCTCGGCAAGAGCAAAATATTCACTCATTCTGTCTTGTATGGGGCAATCGAAAAAATCGGTCTCGTGGAGTTTGCGAAGCTCTGCGGCTATTGTATCACACAGTCTCTTGGGGTCATCGAGATACCTCTTATACGTGCAATCCTCGCCGCTTACCTTTTCGGTAAGCAGCCAGTCTCGTTCTCCCGAAGAGTAGCGCAACACCTCTGCTCCAAGCCCCTTTTTGTGAAAATACGCGGTCATTTCGGCTTCTCTTTTGAGAGTTCCCACATCACAAGTCTTAAGGTAATACCCCTTGTCCTTATCAACAAACCACACTCTTGCCTCGGGAGAGCATGAGCTGTCAAAAAGCCTTGCACCCTCGGTAAATTTGGCAATCTCATCGGGCAACTCAAAATCTATTTTTTCTACAAGTGTTCTTTTCATTTCAATTCTACGTACACAGTAAGGAAGCTATCCTTTTGCAATGTTTGCGGTAACTCTGTCTCTTCCTCGATTTTGCCGTCGCAGGTTATAACGCATTTGGTTATCTCACCGCCAAAATCAAGCTCCATAGGCATTTCATCCAAATACGGATTCGCAATTACGATACAGGCGTTTTTGCCGTTTTTTGCGGCAACGGCATAGATCCTTTCGGTATCACATTTGAGCGTTGCCTGCTCCCCAAGCTTATAAAGCTCGTTAAATGCCTTAAAGGCGTAATATGTCGGAAACGGCTCGGCGGTAAGCGGGTTGAACATTGAGCCGTAAACACTTGTACCGAAGCGCGCGTCGTAAAACATTGCGTTATCAAGAGGACTGTTCTGGAACATCAGCAACATTCCGCAGGTAGCGGCGGCGTGGTGTGCCGTTCCTCTTTTCGCAACTTCACTGTTCCATTCGTTACAAGAGGTTTCGGTATCCTTAAAGCCTGCCTCATCCAGTCTTTTTCTTGCATAGTCGGCATAAACCTTATTGCACTCAATATCACCGTAGCTATGCCAGGAGAAGAAGTCAAGAGGACACTCATTGGCTTTTATGTAGTCAAGAAAGCCGTCAAAAAATTCGATAAAATACTCAAATCGCGGAGAGGATTTTGCACTTTCCACAAAGGTTTTCTTTAACGCATAGAAACCGCAACTTGCGTAACCGCCTATCTTAAGATGCGGAAAGCATTTTTTCAGATGCTTTGAGGCAACACCGTAAAGCTCGTAATACTGCTCCTTTGTCCCCTTCCACATCTGATTTTCGTCGGGTTCTTCATAGTTATCGGGCTCGTTCCATATTTCCCAATACTTAATATTATACTTAAATCCGTCTGCCCAACCCTCGGTATAATGACGGATAATATGCTCGCAGATAACCGCCCACTTGTAGGGGTCAGTGGGAGGATCAATGCGGTAGGATTTTATCGCCGCATCGTTTTCTATTGTAACCCCAAGACGAAAAAATGGCTCAACGCCGCTTTCCACAAGAGCGGTTATCAGCATATCCGTAAAGGTGAAATCGTATGATGCGGGGTCTGTGGGGTCTTTGTCAAAATCTCTGAAAATATTGGGAATATCCACCCAACGAAAACCACCGTATGCGCCGCCCACATCGTGAAGACGGGAATAAGGAATACCAGCCTCTGTAAGATAGTGAAACATTTTGAAATTCGTTCCTGCAAACGGAGGTTGACCTACGCCGTGCATAGGCTTTATTTTTCCGACATTTTGGGCAAAATCAACTTTAATTTTCATATTGGCTTTCCTTTCAATTGCATTCCTTTATGAAATCCTCAAATATAGCTCTGTTGTATTCGTCCTTATCCAAAAGTCTTTCGGGATGCCATTGATATGCGCGTATGTATTGGTCTCCCGTATAATACACTGCCTCAACAATTCCGTCATCGGCTGTTGCCATTACTTCAAGTCCGTCGCCAAGCTTTTTTATGGCTTGGTGGTGAAAGCTGTTGCCTTTAATACGGTTTGTGCCGACAAGCGTGTAAAGCGGTGTATTTTCATTTATATTGATACTGTGAGAATATTCAAATTCTCCCTCGGTTTGTCTATGTATCAATTTTGTATTCACTTCGGTGGGAACGTCTTGATAAAGTGTGCCGCCAAGTGCGACGTTGACAAGCTGTGCGCCCCTGCATATTGCAAGTATCGGCTTCTTTGCCTCAAAAGCCATTTTAAAAGCCCTGAACTCCAAGTCATCTCGGTTGAGTTGCAACTCGCCGCAGGTTGGCTTTTTCTCCTCACCGTAACGCTTGGGAGCGATATCTTTTCCTCCGGTAAAAAAGAAACCGTGACAGACATCAATCATTCCGTCAAGTATTCCGTCGGATTCCACGTACGGCAACACCAACGGCAAGCCTCCCGCCTTTTCAATGGCGGAAATATAATTTTTCTTCACCGACGTGACAAAATCTTCGTCAACCTCGGTAAGTATTCCTATAATGGGTTTCATAGGCTCTCCTTTCCGTTTCCGCACAATCAATTTGAATATTTATATTTTGTTTCGCTGTATACTGCCTTTTCGCTCACACCAGGTCATTGACCTGCTCATACAATACCCTGTCAACGGGATCATACAGAATGTCAAAAGAAGTATTATTAAGGCAAAGATTTTTGACGTTTCTGAAGCAAGGAACGGGGCGGTCACTCTTTCCGATATGGAAGGTTCTTCCCTTCACCGTAAACTTACAGTTGTCAAAATATATGTCCTCCGGCACCGCATCGGGTCTTCCTATTACCTGTGGAAAGTCTCCGCTTACTGAGGTAACCTCCGAGAATCGGATATTTTTAAATCTTCCGTACAGGTTGTCTGGGTGAATTATAATTCTTATAGGCGATTCCTCAACCCTGTCGAACACGATATTGCTGAAGAGCAGATTTTCAACCACGGTAGCCTCTTTACCCACGTCGGTCGGTGCGGAGTGGTCGGGAAGTTCAACAACAAAACCCACCCTGGAATCTGTGACAACAAGGTCGGAAAGCACGCAGTTCCTGATAGTACCGTCGTTTCGCCACGCAATACGAACAGCCTGGTGTTTGGTTGAAAGCACACAGCCCTTTACAACTACTCTTTCGCAAACTCTGTTCTTTGAGAGCGTGTTGTTATTAGCTCGGATAATAATACTGTCGTCACCCGAATGAATCACACAGCCCTCCACCAAAATATCACTGGAGCAGTTTATATGGACTCCGTCTGCATTGGGATAGTGGGGGTTACAATAAATCTTTATTTTTGATACCGTTACATATTGGGAATTATTGATCCAATATCCCCAACCTCCTGCCATTTCAAACATTGTAACGTCCTCTATTTTGATGTTTGTACATCCCATAACCAAAACCATACGTGCAGGGGCAAATTCGGTCTTTCTCACGTAATTTGTCATTCCGTCTTCATTATGTACAGGTTCGCAATATGCACTGCCGTTGCAATCTATCTTGCCCATACCGATAAGCGAGGCGTTTTCTATATATCCGAAATATATAAGGCAGTTTGCTGAATTGCGAGGTGCCGCCTTGACGTTCCACTCGGGGCAGTCAAAGTCGGGAAAATCGTCGGCATTTCCGCTTGCCTTGAGCGTTGCGTTTGCTTCAATACGCAATTCAACGCAAGAACGCATAAACAGCGTTCCCGAAACGAAAACGCCTCCCTCTACCGACACGGTTCCACCTCCGTTTTTCGCACAGTCGTCAATAGCCGCCTGAATAAAAGAAGTGTTCAATGTCACACCGTCCGGCGTTGCTCCGTAATCTTTTACATCATAATTTTTCATTGTTTTTCTCCTTAGTTTACATTATATAACACGCTATGGTTGTTTTTCTTAATTGGTTCTCATCAATGCAACGACACTCTCCACGGTTGTCCCTTTAGGTAGGGAGTCTACTACCGAATGAGTTCTATTAAAACCAATACTCATTCATCTTTGATAGGAACTCTTTTGTCATGGGGAAACCCGACCTTTCCCCTATGACAGAATCGACACCACAATGAGGACAGATTGCTGTTCCTTCTGTATCTTCAATCCAGTCTGTTATTTCCTTTGGGTCAAAAATCTTTAAACAAAAGAAGCAGCCGCACTTTTGGTCGTTCAACAATGCTTTTTTATGATTGGAACAAAATTTATGTGCTTCTACAATTCTACTATCTTCCAACTCTTGTTCCTCCTAACGCAAAATTGTATATCAGACTACTGTTCTTGTGACGCCTTCAAATCTTTTGTATGAACTTAAATGCGAACATAATCATCGGCCTTTTCCCTACTCAAACAGACAACGCTTTCGACGTGTCCTGTTCTGGGGAACATATCCACGGGAGTAACACGTCCTATTGTATAGCCCAAGTCTTTGAAAATTGCACAATCTCTTGCGAGGGTGTCGGGATCGCAGGAGACGTATACTATTCTATCCATTTCTCGCTTTGAAAGGTAGTGTATAAGCTCGGGTTCAAGCCCCTTTCTCGGTGGGTCTACTATAACCGTAGCATTTGAGATTATTCCGCCCTCTCTTTCGGCATTGTCAAGGAGCTTTTCGGCATCTCC
>JAFTLM010000254.1 GCA_017455945.1 Clostridia bacterium
CCGTATGGTAGTCCTTCGAGGAAAGAGTGGAAAGAAATCTGATGTCAAATTTTCCGTTTTCGATTTTGCTTGTCTGGTAACCGAGATAGTCGGAACTCGTCTCTTTTGTAAGACCGATACGGTAATCGGAATCATTGGTTACCGAAATATTCTTGAAATATACCGAATACTGATAACGGGTATCAAAGAAACGCACTTGGGATCTTGAGATAGAGTTGCGCTGTGACATTTCCAACGCATAACTGCCAACCGATTCGTGATTAACGAAAATCTCACAGCGTCTGTTTGCGGGGCTTACCACAAAACGAATGTTGAACCATTCATTCAAAGGGAGCTTTGCGGAATCGCTGAGACGCGAGCCCTCTAACGGCTTTGTGCAAAGATATCCTTCATCATCAATGCGGATAGAGCCATAGGTGGGGTTTTGCGCTTCGTTGAAGGTTATCCATGTCATAAATGACATCGGGTAGGTACGGGGAGTTTTGCCGCTCGTTTCACCCGACGGATAGCTTTCAAAAAACATATCAGCCTCAATATAGTAGGCTTCGTAATCCTTCAGCACGTTGTTTGTATCGTCTATAAAGTAAGTGCTGTTGGACTCCTTGATACCCAGACATTTCTGTCCGTCTATTTCGTAAAGCGTTGTGTCGTTTCCTTTACTTAACGTGTATTCCGTACTGCCGAGATTATCCAAGGCGTGAGCCATTTTGTCAAACTCAAGCTCCCATAGAATATCGTCCACCGTCTCAACCTCCTCATTAAGAGAGACAGCCGTGGCTGGGATAGCCGCAAAGCTTCCGCCAAGTATCAGCAATGCCAATAGTAACGATAACAAAGAAATCTTACGTTTTGTCTTCATAATCTGCTCCTTCTCGGTGAAATTAATATTATTTTCTAAATTATAACATACAGTGGAGCCAAAATCAAGACTTTTATACTAATTTATCCAAAACATAAAGCGGTGAGACAAAGCTCACCGCTTATAATTTCTTGAATTTTGTTATGAATTTATTCTTTGTGGGGGTTATTTGGTGTCGAAGTAATCAATAAGGAGATACGAGTTTTTGTTTATTCTCTTTCAAATTTGCTTTAATTTACATTATAATGTGTTATAACAGAATTTTTTGTGCTTGTCAATATTAGGGTGCCTCTGAAAACTCAACGGCGGACGAATCTGAGGTGCTTTTGGCTGAAAAGAAACCCACCGGCTCTGCCGGTGGGTTTGACTTATTTATTTCCCATAATTTCGGGGAAGTCCTTGATGACTTGCTCATAGAGCGCTTTTGCGCCCGAGGGAGACGGATGAACGTTATCGCCCGATATCATTCCCCGTGTCCAGGAGCTTCCAAGCTCTTCGCCGTTAACTGCCGCGGCAAAGTCTATGTATCTGTAGCCAAGCGACTTGACATAGTCGTTCTTAAGACTGTTCTTGACCTTGGGAGTGTTGGGAGTCGTTGTGAGAATGGGGATAATTCCATATTCTTCACAAATAGCAATAAACTCGTCGGTGGCAGGCTTCCAGGTAGCACTGATAGCCGTATCGCTGTCGTTGTTGTTCATTCCGAGACACCAAACTGCGTACTTGGGAGTGCCGTAGTTAAGCGCGTCCTTGAAGTCGATGATACCGCTCTGTGCGTTACGACCGGGGAATCCGCTCATAAAGTAGTCGGTGTATCCCGCACCGTAGAGGTAATAGGGCCATCTGTCGTTTGCGGCGGTGTTGAAATAGGAGTCACCGAGAAGCCAGATATCCTTATCGTAATCCGAGCAGCTCCATTCGGCGTCTACCTTGGTAAGCTCAACGCCCTCACTTCTTACAAATATCTTGCCGTTTCTGCCGCCCCACATAAATTCGCCCGAAACGTATTTATCGTCGGCGTTTTCAATGCTTACCGTAGCCATACCGAAGCCTACTTTGACGGTTACCTCAATATCACCCGAGATATCAAGTCCGTGCGTAGCGCTAAGTCTATCGGTACGTTCGTTGGTATAATAATATGCAACAACGTTGTTTTTTGTAATTTCTACCGCGGAGCCGCCGTAGTCCTTTTCACCGTGACCGAGTCTTATTATCTGACCGTCCTCAAGCTTGCTTACGTTAAATGTAACTTTAAAGAGCTTATTGTGCATAACGTGGTTGTTACCAAGCGTGATTACATTGTCCTTAAGCGAATCTGTCGACGCTACAAGGTCGGGAATGATGATTTCCGGAGTGCCGCCCATAAGCTCGGTAAGCGTGTCGGAATCCACCTTGTTGCGGAGTGCGGGCTTTATTTCGCCCATTCCGCTCACCTTGGCAATCGCTGTGCCCTCAACAGCACGGAAGGTAGCAACCACCTCGGTAACTCCCGAGGGAATTACAAACTTTGTGGTGGTGCAGGAGGGGTCTATCATAGAAAGAGAGGAAACGGCAACGCCGTCCTTGTACGCGGTGACAAATCTCATAGGCAGATTTTTAGTACCTTCGAAAAGCTCGAAGGTTTGTCCGCTTGACACCTTTATTCTCTGTGTATATCTGTAGGTTTGCGTTTCCGAGTTGGGATGAGGATTTCCGTTTGTATCAAAGTATCCCACGCTTGGAGTAATCTCTGTTTCGTAAGCCTTCATAGCTCCTCCGGCTGAAAAGTAAGAATTGTAATTTTCAAGCATTGTAGCAAGTGCGCCGCCAAACGCGTTTGCGCCTATATCGGTGTCCTTGTAAAGTTTGTTTGCTGCATCAATCACCGAAAGCGAGAGCCAAGCCGTAAGGTCGCCCTCAAATCCGTCAGCCGCCGCCTTTTCAAATGCAGCGTTTGCGGCAGTGGCGTCAAAGGAAAGGCTTCTGCCATCGGCAAATTTTATAATGCCGCTTCCGTCCCACATGGACGCAACACCTGCAAGCTCCGAGTGTTCGTCAACCACTACGGGAGCATCTGTCTCGGGAGTATCGGTCTCCGGCTCATCGGTCTCGGGAGCATTTGTCTCGGGAGCGTCTGTTTCGGGAGCGTCTGTTTCGGGAGCGTCTGTGATTTCAGGCGACTTAGTGGTGTCGGATGTTTCGCCGTCGCAGGACAAAAGCATTGATGCAATAAGCAAAACAATAATTGCCAAAGTAAGCTTTCTCATAAGTTTTCTCCTCGTTTCTATAAGTTTTTTCATTGAAGAACTAACCTATTTTAACACGAAATAAAAAGAATGTCAATAAAATTATCGCCAAAAATATCAAGTCAGCGGAAGCCGTGACGGCGAAAGTTTTTTATCAAGAAAAATTTGTTGTACTGTCACGCAGTTATTAAACCTTGTAAAGTGCAAATGATTCGAAGGCGGAAAGCTCAAAGCGTACAACCGTCTCTGTTTCGGTTTCGCTGACCGTAAGCTTTGTGTTTTCCTCCACCGAGCGGTATTCACCCTTGGGTAGGTGCACCGTATCGCGTATTGTGTCGTAGGTGATATTGCTTGCGGTAAACACTCCAAGCGTGCCGTCCTCTTTCATAAGTGCTGAGGTTACCAGCGCGGTGGGCTCTTTGCAGTCCTCGCTGTCAAAGCTTGCATACGGATACACACCGCTTTCGGAAAGCAACTTTGCAATTCTGTCTCTTAATGCTTTTTCGGGGTGCTTTTCATAATTTCCGAAATACTGCGTGGCAATATAATTTGCGTAGCCCTCAAAATACTTGTTTTCGGTAAGCAGGGGATAGTTTTCACCGTAGTTTTCGTCAATGGATTTTGCGGAAATCGGTATTATTTCCTCAACAAAGTTGCCGGTGCCGATGCCGAAGCTGTTCTGACGCTCCAAATTTTTATGAGCTATAAAGAGCACGTCCTCACGCTCTATTCCGAAAATCTTGTCAAGTCCGGCACCCGGCAGGGAAGTATAGCAGAAGCCGCCCGGCTTTTTCTCGGCAAGTATGTAGTCGGCAATTACCCTGCCGCCACGACGGACAAAATCCTCGATTTTTGCGGCACATTCTTCCGAAATAACGTATGTTGAAGGGAGAAGAAGCACTTTATAATTTGTGAGAACTCCGCCTGAAACGTCCGCGTCCGAAACGAAATCGGAATTTATATGCAGGTCGGTAAGCATTGCCGACGCGCCGCACAAGGCGTTTATGTAACATCCGTCCATTCTGTCGGCTTTGGCGATGTGATTGATTTTTTGCGAGGTGAAAATAGCCACCTTTGATTTTCGTTCTGCCGAATTATAAATGTCCGAAAGCTCATACATTCTTTTTGACAGCTTTCCAAGTTCAACCGTTCTTCTTAAAGGCTTTCCGTCGGGACGGCACATTCCAAAGTCGTTACCTTCCATATCGCTGAGTCTTGGTCTCCAACACCAGAACATAACGCCTTTGGTGCCGTATCCCGCACGCATAAGGACGGTTGTTTTCAGCTCCTCGGCAGAGGGAGTAAACGCCTGTGAGGCATATCCCGCGGGATTGTCAAATTTAATCGATCCGCCCCCCGCTTCGATTACAAAGCTGGCTTTGCCTTCCATTTTCGCAAGGCTTGCCGAGCGGCTCATATACATAGCCGTTCTTCTGGTGGGCTTGCCGAAGAGACTGATTCCGACTATGTCGGAGGTTTTTGCCAGCGTTTGCGAAGCCACCGAGTTGGCTATTCCGGGCATCATTTCGGTAACGGTGGGCTGTGTCGCACCGTTTTCCTTGAAAATTTTGTTTGCGGTTATTATGTGGTCTGCAAGATTTTGCTCCATAAAGTCGCAGAAATCGTCCCAGGAGGCGTATCCGCCGCGTTGCCTTGAGTAACCCGTGGGGGGATAAACCTCGGAGAAGGAGCCGTATTCCGCAGGTCCCTCTGTTCCCCATAACTCGTTAAGATTTTCAATTTTTTTGTACTTATTTTCAAGATAGGCTCTGAATTTTGCCAGTGTATGCTTGCAGTAACAGATCATCTCTCCGCCAAAGGGACTTTTTAAGGTAGGCTCTCCCCAGATTACAAAGCCCTTTACTCTTGCGTCACCCGCAAAATGCTTTGCCACCTCGGTCAAATATCTGTCGGAATAAAATTTGTAGTGAGGATCGTCGAGGCAGGGAACTACGTATTCGCTGTGATAGGCTTTTCTTCCTGTGGAATCAACAAAACCTTCAGCGGCTCTGAGCTCCTCCATAAGCCAGCGGGGGGAATAAAATCCCACGCTGTTTTGTGTTGCCACATTAACTATTGCCGCAAGCCCCGCTTTGTCTGCACATTCTACAAAATGATCGATTTTTGAAAAATCAAAAACGCCTTTTTTGTATTCAATATCATGCCATTCTGCAAAACCGTGAAGACAGGTGAAGCCCAATTCAGCCATCTTGTCCATATCTCTCTGCCACTCGTCCATTGGAGCGTGTGTTGTTCTGCAAAAGGGTGCGTACATGGCACCGCAAAGGATTTTTTCCGAAATCTTTTCCATGATTTACTCTCCTTGTTTTAACTCGTTCAGTCTTGCCATTTCCGAAACGAAATATTTGGTTATAGCCATTGGATTGGTTATAGCCTTGCCGATAACGACGGCGTGCGCCCCCAGCCCCATAGCCTTCACGACGGCATCGGGAGTCCAGAAACGTCCCTCGGCAACCAGAACCGCGTCAAGCTTTTTGTCGGCAATTTCTTTAATAAGACCGTAATTTGGAACGTAGAGCTCATCGCTCTTGTGAAGTGCCCCCGGAACGTAGCCCGCAAGGGTGGTGGAAACAGCATCGGCACCCAGACGGCTTGCGTTTACCGCTTCTTCTACAGTAGAAATATCAGCCATAACCAAAATTCCAAGCTCTTCGTGGATTCTCTTTATCAGCGTGGCGAGGTCGTCTTTCAGCTCGCTGGGGTAAAAGGTGGCGTCAAGAGCGATTATATCCGCACTCGCAAGAGCAAGCTCCTTTGCCATCTCAAAGCAAGGGGTGATAACGGTTCTGCCACTTTTGTCCTTGATTTTGTTTATGGCGATTATGGGCACGTCGGTTCTCTCTTTTAACTCTTTTACCATATCTGCTCCGTCAACTCTGAGGGCACACGCACCGCCCTTTGCGGCGGCTTCTGCCATAGAAGCAAGTTTTTCTGTACTTTTCATGGGATTGCCTTCAAGTGCCTGTGATGATACAATAAGTCCTTTTGGAAACATTTTTTATTCTCCTTTTATCATTTTTTCTGCCATACGGCACATTGCCTTGTCAATGCCGTCGGTCAGATAATTCACCTTTACGGTGCCGTATTCGTTTTTCAGCTTTTCTTCAAAACTTTCTTGCCAGAAATCTTTTCCGTTTACCATACCGCCGTTTACGACCGCACAGCGCAAGTCGGTTTCCGCTTTACGCAAGGCGGTGATGACAAGCTCCGCCAGGTCAAGCCCCGCCTGCCGGTATAACTCAACCGCCCTCTTGTCGCCAAGACTTGCGGCGTCGTAAACAATTCGGGTAAAGCTCGCGATATGAGCTCGGTCAAAAGGCGAAAGCGAATGCCTTACGTTATCGCGGAAATCGCAATATTCTCGCGCGTCCATTGCTTTCGGCGGTTCGGTTATGCCTGTAAGAGCTTTGGTGAGCGGTGAAAGCTCACCCGTGCCGTCCAGCTCCTCCAAGGCAAGGCGAACGGCGTCAAGCCCAAGCTGATACCCGGAGCCTCTGTCGCTTATGTTTGCCCCCCAACCGCCTGAAATTACAGTTTTGTTTCCTGCTGGCGCAATAGCAATAGCTCCTGTACCCGCCATAAGTGTCACCTCGGCAGAGTAGATTCTGCAAAGCTCAAGTCCAACTGTACCCTCTGACTCTCGAAAAACCATTGTGCTTGCATTCGGAAATGCCGATTTCAGAGTCTTTTCAATTTGATTTTTGTTTTTACCTCCAAGATTGCATATTGCATAAGATATTTCATGTCCTACGCAAAAATCCGACAAAATCTGCCGAGCTTCTTCTAAAACACAGCCGCAATCCTCAGTTAAGCCAAATCCGCGTGCCTTGCCGTTTTTGATAAAAGAACCGTCGCACGTGTATAAAGTAAGTGACGTTTTGCTTCCGCCGGAGTCGATTGTCAAAAATGCTTTGTTATCCAAGATGCTCCCCCTTTTTTATGATTTCATTTATATTGTAGCATAGGAGCAGGCGTATTTAAAGAAACAAAAGTATCATGTAATGCAACAAAATATGCTTTTTTGTTGACTTTTGCGGGGCTTTGAGGTATAATTATATAACATAATAAATCAGGAGGTCTTTACAATGTTGCTTGCTCCAAAGGTTCTGGAATGTATGCACTTTTCGGCAAAAAGCTCCTCGGAGGACAAACGAAGGGTTGTGAATTATGAATTTGACCTTTATCTTGATGGCAGTCACAAAATCAATCTGGACGGGAGCGAATACACCGATACCGACCGCTGTCTGATTTTCAGAAAGCCCGGTCAAACGGCGTCGGGCAGGGGCAATTATAATATGTATATTCTCACTCTCGATTTCAGCGGTGAAATATCCGATGCCAACAATATTTTCAGACCGGTTTCGGGAAAGCTTCAGCCCGAGTGCGTTTTTTCGGAGCTTGACGCAATCCCATCGGTTTTCCGCCCCTACCATTTTGAGGAGTTGCGTGAGCTTATGGAGAAACTTTCCGAATGTTCGTATCCTGGCACCGTCTTTCCCGAGAGGCAGAAACAGTATATAAAGGAGTTTATTTTGCTGGTGCTCCTTGATGCCGCAAGGTCTGTGCGTCCCGACGAAAACACCGAGACAAACCGTCACGTAAAAAGTGCCTGCGACTATATTTCAAAGAATTATACCAAGGATATTTCGGTCAAAAGCATCGCGGCTCATCTGCACGTTACCGAGAATCATCTGATAAAGCTGTTTAAAAAGAATCTGAACCGAACACCCAATCAGTATATTCTGGAGCTGAGGCTTATATATGCCCGATATCTGCTTTTGCACAGCGACGAATCGATCCAGCAGATAGCCTATTCCTGCGGATTCAATACCCCGTCTTATTTCACAAAACGCTTTGCGGAACGATTTGGCGTGCTTCCAAATCGCTTGGCAAAAGATAAAAAATCATAAAAACACGTATCGTAGCAGATGCGTAAAATTATTTGTTGCGTTTCTTGAAAATATTTTGAAAAAACATTGAAAAGACGGTTTAAATGTGTTACAATCATATTATCGAATGTGATGAATAAAAAACAGTGCAAACAGAAAAAGCATTTCTGTGCGTTAATGAAGTAATACTATACGTTTTGTGCTGCATCATTGCCAACAAAAAGGAATTTTAAAATGCTAAAAACGAAATATGAAATATCCGATGTACCGCTTTCGGAATATCCAAGACCGCAGATGAGGCGGGAAAGCTACCTTTGTCTTAACGGCGAGTGGAGCTTTGCAAAATGTAAAAGAGAAGAGAACCCTACCGAGCTTCAGTTGAAGATAACGGTTCCGTTTTCTCCCGAGACCGCAAACAGCGGAATAGGCAACGGCTTCGTTCTGGAAGATGACGAAAAGCTTGTTTACGAAAGAACTTTTGAAATAGACGCGGCAGAGATGAGCGACGTTACTCTGCTTCACTTCGGCGCGACAGACCAGGAGGCTTCCGTCCTGATAAACGGTGAATATGTGGGAAATCACAGAGGCGGATATACTCCTTTCTGCTTTGATATTTCCAAGACTGTCAAAGCGGGAGTCAACAACATCCGCGTTGAGGTCGTCGACACCACGGAGGGCTCCTCCGGAGCAAGAGGAAAACAGAGCTCAAATCGAGGTGAAATATGGTACACAAAGCAAAGCGGTATCTGGCAAACCGTCTGGATTGAAAGCGTGCCGAAGGATTATATAAGAGAATTGAAAATAACCCCCGATGCTCAGAACAAGACGGTCAAAATTTTTTCAAATTGCGAATCGGCACAAAGTGTAAGCGTTTTTGACGGCGGAAAAGAAATCCTTTCTTCGGCTTTTTCCTGCAAGCAGGTCGAGCTTTCCTACGATTTTGAGCTTTGGTCTCCCGAAACCCCCAAGCTTTACGACTTTGTGATAGAGACCGAAAGCGGAGATAAAATCTATTCTTATTTCGGCGTCCGTTCTTTTGGTATCGGAAAAGACGTACAGGGTGTCCCACGCTTGCTTCTCAACGGAAAGCCTTATTTTCTTAACGGCGTACTCGATCAGGGGTATTGGCCCGAGGGGCTTTTGACCTATCCGTGCGATGAGGCTGTGTGCGACGAACTGCAGATGTTGAAGGATATGGGATTCAACTTTATAAGGAAGCATATAAAAATAGAGCCTCTGCGTTGGTATTACCATTGCGACAGACTCGGATTTGTTGTTTGGCAGGATTTTGTCAACGGAGGCGGTGAGTATAAATTTACCCACGTTGCCGCATTCCCGTTCCTGGGCTTTAAGCATAAGGACAGCGACTATAGGTATTTTGCACGCGAGGACGTGGCGGGACGAGAAGAGTTTATCAAATCTGTTGATGAAACCGTAAGCACCCTGTTTAACTGTACATCCGTAGGCGGCTGGGTGCCGTTTAACGAGGGCTGGGGACAGTTTGATTCTGCCGCAATAACCAAGCAGGTCCAAGCGATTGACAGTACGAGAATTATCGACTCGGTAAGCGGTTGGCACGATCAGGGAGAGGGCAAAACTCTTTTGAAGAGCCTTCACACTTACTACACTCCCCTCAGGGTGCCAAAGGACAGCCGTCCCGTTGTGCTCAGCGAGTTCGGAGGATATTCTATGAAGGTATCAGGTCACGTGTTCTGCGAGGATAAGGAGTTCGGGTATAAGAAGTTTCATAGCGAGGAAGAGCTTGTTGCGGCTTTGCGCAAGCTTTACCTGGAAAAGCTCAAGCCTCTTATCGCCAAAGGACTTTGTGCTTGCGTGTATACTCAGGTGTCTGACGTTGAGGAGGAGATAAACGGACTTGTTACCTACGACCGTCATGTTATTAAGATTCCGATAGCCGAAATGAAAAAAATTAACGGTGAGATAACCGAAGAAGCTAATAAAATTGTTTAGAAATTGCTTGTGTTATAATTCAACTAAAATAAATTTTAATTAAAATAAATACACGAAACGGAGATGTATTTTTAACGGCAAAAACTCTTGAAAAAATTTTTTGTGTATGGTATAATAAACCTACGGTGTTACCGCCGCTGAAGCGTCGACACCCGGGGTTCATTGATGACTAAAAGGAGCGTTTTACGCTCTTGCGGTCTTTGACCGCTTTCAAACGCTCTCGCATTTGCTTTTATGATATAATAGAACTGCAATCAATGTACAAAATTTATTGAGCGAGGTATCAACATGTACGATTTTAATAATGTAAGTATTCCCGAAAAATTTAAAAATCACCCTCTGTTTTCAAAACGCATAAAAGGCATGAATTTCGGATTCTTGTCCAAGAGAGGTTATTACGCACAGCCGGAAATGCTGGCACAGCCCGAAAAAATGGCTGAAATGGGTGTAAACTGCGTTACCCTTAATCAGAATATAGTGCAGGACCACTACTATTCCACCGATATACGCCTTGACCTTGAGTGGAGCGTAGGAGACCTTGAGCTTAAGGAAATGGCTGACAGACTTCACTCTTACGGAATTATGGTACTGTTTAAGCCGTGCATGACCTGCCTTGACGGGCAAACTATGGGTTCTGTCACTTTCCCCGAGGCGGGAACTCAGATAAACGGCGTGCGTGTGGACTACTGGAAGGCGTGGTTTGAAAGCTACAGACGAATTATCCGATACAGTGCCGACCTTGCTGAGCGTCTCGGCTTTGACGGTTTGATGCTTGGGGCTGAAAATCTTGGAACCGAGCATAAGGAGGAGGCGTGGCATCAGGTTATAGCCGACGCCCGTTCGATTTACGGCGGACCTATGACATATGAGTTTACTTTCGCTTCACGCAAGAAAAATCAAATGAATTGGCTTAACGAGCTTGATTTTTTGAGCTACAGCTATTATCCCCCCGCTTGTCCTCCCGAGCATAAGAGCGACCCCGACAATAATCCTGACTATACGTATGAGGATATGTTCAATTATCTTCTCCCGAGACGCGAGAGAATAGTGTCAATATCCGAGCGTTTCGGTAATAAGCCGATACTCTTTACCGAATACGGCGTGCGTTCGTCACACGGTTCAATTCAAGTTCCGTGGAACTTTATGTGGAAGGCACGCTATGACGGAAAAGAGCAGGCCGACTTTATGAAGGCGTCCTGGGACGTATTTAAGGTTCTTCCGCAATGGATGGGCTGGTGTTGGTGGAAATGGGATGAAACCCAGCTTCGCCCCCACTACTTTGACGAGCCCGGTTGCGACAAAGGCTTTACCATTCAGGGCAAGCCCGCCGAGCAGGTATGGCGCTCTATTGACCCCAATGAATATATTGGTTAAACGAACATAACGTAAAAACGACGGATGCTTTGCATCCGTCGTTTTTATCTATTCAGCGTCAAAGTAGTCGATAAGAGAATAAACGTTTTTGTTTATTTCCGCCATGTGACTTGTAAGCTCCTTGTACTCCTTGTGGGTGTTTGAGACAAGCCCCTTGTTGGAGTATGTTCCTGATGTATCGGAAGCCTTTCCGCTTGGGTCGTTATCGGTGTAATGGTACCAATGCCAGCCAATGCAGTTATTTGCCTCAAGGAGACG
>JAFTLM010000255.1 GCA_017455945.1 Clostridia bacterium
CGCAAAAAATGGTAGCCTGCCGTGACGAATACGGAATGAAGCCCATATGCTACGGTCAGAAGCCCGACGGAACCTACGTTATAGCATCGGAAAGCTGTGCACTTAACGCCGTGGGAGCTAAGCTTATACGCGACCTTGAGCCGGGCGAAATAATCGTTATAAAAGACGGCGAGGTCAGCTTCATAAAAGACCATTGCGGCAAAAAGCCAAATGCCTCCTGCGTGTTTGAATATATCTACACCGCGCGTCCCGACTCGGTCATTGACGGAACGTCGGTTCACGACGCGAGAGTAAGAGCAGGTGAGTTTTTGGCGCAGGAGCACCCGGTTGATGCCGACGTAATAATAGGCGTTCCCGACTCGGGACTTGACGCGGCAACGGGATTTGCGAAAGCATCGGGAATCCCTTATGAGGTGGGAATACTTAAAAACAAATATATCGGACGTACCTTCATCGTTCCCGGTCAGAAAACCAGAGAAAATATGGTACGAATCAAGCTTAACCCCATAGAATCGGTTATCAAGGGTAAAAAGATAGTCCTTGTGGACGACTCAATAGTAAGAGGAACAACACTCCAGCGCCTTGTGAGCCTCGTGCGCGAGACTGGTGCCAAGGAGATACACCTCCGCATATCCTCGCCCCCCTTCGTCTGCCCCTGCTATTACGGCACGGACGTGGACTCCAAGGACAAGCTTATCGCTTGCAGATACAACAGCGACATGGAGCTGATTGCAAAGGAACTTGGAGCTGACAGCGTGGGATACCTGAGCATAGAGCACGCAAAACAGCTTGCTACCGAAAAGGGACTCACCTTCTGCACGGCTTGCTTTGACGGCATCTATCCCATAGAGCCCCCCAAGCCCCTTGACCCCAATGATATTCATTTGGACAGAAAGCTTTCGGAAAAGCCGAAGAAATAAAAACATACAGGCACGAATACACTTATAACAATTTAAACACCCAAACCGTAACTCCACTTTTTCTTTTGACCAAGAAGGCGCAAAAGAAAAAGTTCACAAAAAGAAAAGCTCCGCAAAACTTTTCTTTAAGGTTGCGGTGCGAACATACCTTCCACAGTAAACATTTGAAAGGAAATAGAAAGACATGAAGAGTTTCAGCGAAAGTTACAAAGAGGCAGGCGTTGATATTACTGCCGGTTACAGAGCGGTTGACCTTATGAAAAAGCACATCGCTCGCACAAAAAACGAAGGTTGCCTTGACGACGTAGGCGGCTTTGGCGGCTGCTTCGGACTTCCCGTAGCGGGAATGGAAGAGCCGGTACTTGTTTCCGGTACAGACGGCTGCGGAACAAAGGTAAAAATGGCAATACTTATGGACAAGCACGATACTATCGGTATCGACGCGGTGGCAATGTGCGTAAACGACATCATCTGCTGCGGTGCAAAGCCACTTTTCTTCCTTGACTACATCGCCTGCGGAAAGAACATTCCCGAAAAGATTGCCGACATCGTCGGCGGTGTTGCAGAGGGTTGCGTTCAGTCGGGTGCGGCGCTTATCGGCGGTGAGACCGCAGAGCATCCCGGTATGATGCCCGTAGACGAATACGACCTTGCGGGATTTGCGGTTGGTATCGTTGACAAGAAAAAGATTCTTGACAACGAGAGAATGGCAGAGGGCGACGTTGTTATCGCGCTTGCGTCAAGTGGCGTTCACTCCAACGGATTCTCGCTTTGCAGAAAGGTATTCGACATCGACAAAAACCCCGCAAATCTCTACACCCCCTGCGACGACCTGGGCGGTAAGAGCATTGCTGAAACACTTCTTACTCCCACAAGAATTTACGTTAAATCTATCCTTGCTCTCCTTGAAAAAGTAGACGTTAAGGGTATCAGCCACATCACGGGCGGCGGATTCTACGAGAACATCCCCCGTTCCATTCCCAAGGGACTTACCGCAAAGATTGACAAGTCGGCTGTTAAGGTTCTTCCCATCTTCAAGCTTATCGCAAAGACCGGCAACATTCCCGAAAGAGATATGTTCAACACCTACAACATGGGCGTTGGTATGAGCGTTGTGGTTCCCGCGGCTGAGGCTGACAAGGCACTTGAAATTCTCCGTGCAAACGGCGAGGACGCTTACCTTATCGGTAAGATAATCAAGGGCGACGACGGCGTTATTCTGGAGTAAGCTATGGCAGAAAAGAAAATAGGAGTTTTAGTTTCGGGCGGCGGTACCAATCTTCAGGCACTTATTGATGCCGAAAAGAGAGGCGAGCTGGGCGGCGGCAAAATTACTCTTGTCATTGCCTCCAAGCCCAGAGTTTACGCCCTTGAAAGAGCCGCAAACAACGGCATTGAGGGCAAAGTTCTTGCGAGAAAAGAATACGGCAGCATCGCCGACTACTCGAAGGCTCTTGCCGACACACTTGAAGCGGCGGGCATTGACCTTGTTGTGCTTGCGGGCTTCCTCACAATATTCGACGAGCAGGTTTACGAAAGATTTCCCAACCGCATACTTAACGTTCACCCCGCGCTTATTCCCTCCTTCTGCGGAAAGGGATTCTACGGACTTCACGTTCACGAGGCGGCACTACAAAAGGGCGTTAAAGTTTCGGGCGCGACGGTACATATCGTTACCCCCGAGTGCGATGCGGGACCTATCGTTCTTCAAAAAGCGGTCGAAGTCAAAGAGGACGACACCCCTGAGACCCTGCAGAAACGCATAATGGAAGAAGCCGAATGGAAAATCCTCCCCGAAGCGGTTAAGCTGTTCTGTGAGGATAAAATGACGGTAAAAGACAATAAGGTTTACATTAAATAAACAACACCGGGATAACGCCCACTGCGGTGGGCTACACCTCCCAAAAACGAAGGAGAAAGCATATGAAAATTTCAACTATCAGAGACGAGCTTAACTCTCTTGCCTACCACGGCAGAGGAATTATTATCGGCAAGAGTGCCGACGGCAAAAAGGCTGTTACCGCCTACTTCATTATGGGAAGAAGCGAAAACAGCCG
>JAFTLM010000256.1 GCA_017455945.1 Clostridia bacterium
CTTGGCGGTAAAGGCGGGCATTGGTCTGTTGATACAGTTCCAAGCTCCAAGTAAGACCGAACCATATAAGCGTTGAACCACCCGTTTGAAGATTAAGTCCGTGTCCTGCAGAGGCGGGATGGATAACTCCAACGGCAACCTCACCACGATTCCACGCTCTTATGTCCTCGTCCGTTTTTATTTCACGCACATACGGGAACTTTGCTTTTATACGCTCAAGGTCGTGCTTGAACCAATACGCCACAAGAACGGGTTTGCCGTTTGCACTCTCGATTAAATCCTCCAACGCACCGAGTTTTTCATCGTGGATACGACAGACACGCTTTTCATCCGCATAGACCGCACCATTCGCCATCTGCAAGAGCTTGTTCGAGAGGGAGGCAGCGTTTACGGCATCCACCTCGCTATCCCCAAGGCTGACAACCATATCTGCGCAAAGGTTATCGTAGATTTCTTTTTCCTTGTCACCCATCTCCACCGCCACAGTGTTCATCACCAAGGGCGGGAGCTTTAAGTAGTCGCAGGCTTTCATTGAAATCGTGATATCCGAAATTTTATCGTATATCTGCTTTTCCGCATTCGGCAGAGGCTTATAGGAAAAAATCACCTGTGCGTTACGCTTGTCGGGGGTAAAGTACGAAAGGCGGTATCTCGTTATGTACCTTCCAAGCCTCTCTCCAAGGTCAAGCAGACGGAACTCCGCCCACAAGTCCATAAGTCCGTTTGACGAAGGCGTACCCGTAAGACCTACCACCCTCGATACGTAAGGGCGCTTTTTAAGTAATGCCTTGAACCGCTTTGCCTTAAAGGACTTAAAGGAAGAAAGCTCATCAATGACAAGCATATCGTAATCAAAAGACACACCGCTTTTTTCAACAAGCCACTCTACGTTCTCACGATTGATAATCGTAATCGTGGCGTTTTTATATAAAGCCGTCAGCCTTTCCGATTCCGTACCGATTGCTACCGCAAAGGTAAGTCCCGAAAGATGCTCCCATTTACGAATCTCATCGGGCCAAGTGTTTTTACCCACACGCAAGGGCGCTACCACAAGTACACGGCTGACCTCACCTCTGTCGTAAAGGTTCTTGATTGCCGTCAGCGTGATTACGCTTTTACCAAGACCGCATTCGAGGAATACCGCTGCGACCTCGTTGTCCTCGATGAACTGTGTCGCATATTTCTGATAATCATAAGGTTTGTATTTCATCTAAAATATCTCCAATCTTTTCTGTTTTATCGAGGCAGTAAACTAAAAAGCCGAGCCGCTCAAGCTGTGCTTTTCGGCGTACTTGCACGGGGCGCATCTCCTCGCCGGGGGCTTTCGTTTCCACAAACGCTACCTTGCCTTTCGGCAACAGGACGATTCTGTCGGGAACGCCCACGAATGAGGGGGATACAAACTTTATACAAAGACCACCACGCATCTTAACTGCCTTTACAAGTTTGCTTTCTATAAACTTTTCTGTCATAAAGCCACCTCAATATGACGGGTGGAGGATGATGGAACTTAAAAACGAAACTTTTTTAATTCTCTTCTTTTTAAGATGTCATAAGTAAATTTACATATTTATCTTCCTATCATCCTCCACCCACCGATTTTAAGGAAGAAAATCCTCTTCAGCCGTAGTGCCTACACTACGATTCGGTGAGAGGGAAAGTCCAAGCCACGTATTGCCTTGTTTGCCTTTCTTGACCTCAAAGCCCGCAACACGCAAAGCCTCGGCAAAATCACGATTTCGGCGCACGTATTCGCCCGTTTCGGTTGCCCACGCACGATACGCGTTATAGAAAGCACCGCCCGGACATTTTTCCATCTCGCCAACAATGCAACACTCCTCAAGGAAGGCGGAAAGCCAATCGTTCTCTTCACGATATTTACCGATGGCATCCTCCACCATTTTGCTGCGAGGGAGCTTGTACCCACCCGCAATAAACATCTTTGCGCCGTCAATTATCCACTGCAACACCGCACCGCTTGCTTTTTCAAGAAGCTCCTCGCCGTAGTTGGTCTTGGGGTTCTTGATGTTAGCCTGAAAGGGTGCGATAACAAGTCTGCGCCATGTGCCTTTATCGTTGCTGCCGACCCTTGGAAGGTGGTTCGTGTAAAGAACTGTGGTATGCGTGGGCGTGAACGTAAACGGGTCGTGGTATTTCTTTTCACCCGTAATGCTGTCAACGCTTGCAATCTGCTTGAGCATACTTGTGGAAAGCCTCTGTCCTTCCTCTGTTTCGGAGGCAAGAATAAAACGCTTACCGAGCAGTTCCGCAAGGTCAACCTTGGCGTTTTTCGCTCTTGTAGTAAGTGCCTCGGCGGGTATTTTTCCTGCGTAATCACCAAGAACCTCATAAATCGTATTAAAAACAGTGCTTTTGCCGTTTGCGCCATCACCGAAAGCGATAATAAGAGCTTCGTGATATACTTTACCAATAGCAATCGCACCCGCCGCCGTCTGCAAAAATGCTTTAAACTCGGCATCACCCTGTGCGACCATATCAAGGCACTCGTC
>JAFTLM010000257.1 GCA_017455945.1 Clostridia bacterium
AAAAGCGACCTTCTTGTGCCCACAGGCACTCGGCGTTTCTTTTGGAGCTTTTCTTTGCGCCTTTTGTGTCAAAGAAAAGCGGAGTTCCGAATTGTGCCTTACAAAACCGCTGTAAGCCTACAGAAATAAACCTATCCAAACCGTTAGTCCACTTTTTCTTTTTGCCATAAAAGGCACAAAAAGAAAAAGTTCGCAAAAAGAAAATTGCCGTTTGGGAAGTTTCGCTCACTGCGGTGAGCGACAAGGCTTGTGCAGCCTTGACTCGCACCCACTGGCGTGGGGGCTCTTATGGGTGCGGAGCGAACACACCCCTCGCCGCTAAACTATAATTTACTAAACAAAATAAAAAAGGAACTGACTCTCACTGAATCAGTTCCTTTTTATCTTTATTTCTTCGGCACCAACACTATATCGTCAACAAACACGTAGCTGAGTCGACTTTCACCGCGGGTGAACAGAAACTCGGCTTTTTCTATTTCGCCTTCGGGGATTCCCGACAAATCAATACTATTCTCAAACCAGCCCAGGTGTCCGCTTTCGGCGTGGGTGGCTTTTATCTTATGCACAAGCTTTGTTCCCTCTTTTTCCTTATAGTGAAGCACCAGCTCTACAGAAAGATTTGCCTGGTGGAAAAGCAAAAACTTCATTTCTTTATAGTTTTCAAAATCAAGCGTTGCGTACTGGCTTGCAAGAATATACGTTCCGAAGCGCTTTTGGCTATGGTCAAGGGCGTATACACGCAGGCAACGGGTGTTCAATGCAAAATCGCTGTCGTAACAAACGCCCGATCCTTCGTAGGGATTGAAAATAGCTCTGTTAAAGAAATCAAAATAGGTATTTATCTGCTGTCCTACGAATGCGCTGTCAAGTTCGTTATTAAGCCAGGGCTTGAGCGAGATTCTGACGTTATTGTCAACTCCGTCCGCAAACTCTGTGCAGAATGGTACCACGGGAAATTCGCCCGCAAAAATATTTGTTTTGGGCTCGGACGACGACACGGCATAGGCAACGTGGCAAGGCTTATCGATATATGGGTGATAGACGTTCATCACGTTTCTTGACACTATTTCATAATATGCGGGGGTATAGACGCCGTCCTTTGAACGCACGTAAAGTCCTACCGCCTTTTCGCCCTTGACGTAAAGCCCGCTGCCAACATTTTCAAAGGTAAGGCGGAGCTTGTTTCCGTGTCTCACGCAGGATTTGAGCATTGGGGGCAGGGTCTGTACGTTTTTCACCTTTCTGCCGTAGTACTTATTCTCGGCAATAAGCGCGAGGCGGTCGCCTATTTTATATTTATGTATCGGGTGTATCGGGTGATTTCCTCCCCATTTTCCCCATATCCAGGGCAGGTCGCAAATCGGCACAAAAGGATACTCGTTTGGGTGTCTTTTTGCCATGTCAGAGAACGCCATATTTGCATATCCCAACTTGGTGTCGTTAAAATCGGAATACTTCCAAGGAAAAAGCTGAACAGATATCATCGGAAAAATTTCATCTTCGGAGATGGCAAACCTCTCCTTGTAGCTATCTCTCAAAGCCGTCATATAGTCTTTGTAAAGATGTTGCGTATTCTCCATACCGACGTTGCTCTCGCCCTGGTACCAAAGCATACCGCGCGCCTTTAAACCGAGCACCGACGCCATATGGTAGTTATAATGAGCAGAGGGCTGTTGGTAATTTTTGCCCTCCTTTGTGTTCCAATCCTCGGCTTTTGGAGTTTTATAGGCGATTCTCGAGTTTGAAGAAAACTTCTCAGCCGGAATCCAGGTTTCAATGCAAGTTCCGCCGCGATTTGTGTTAAGAAATCCCACGGGACATTCCTCGCCGCGTGCGGCTAAGAAATCATACAGTTCGGCAGAAAACTCGGTAGCCACAGCCGAAACGCTTACAAAATTATCGTCAGAAGGCTTTCTCCAATCTCCCACGGTCTCGCTTGATGGTTCAAAAGGAAATTCGGCATCGTGAGCAGGCTTATTGGGCTGGTGAAAGGCTCTGATATGCTTATCCTTTATTTTTTCTCTGACCTGCTCCCACTCGGGCTGCAAGGTGTGAGACATTTCCATATTGGACTGACCGCAGGCAAGCCACAGCTCTCCGAAAAGAAGATTCTTTATAACCTTTACTTCATCTCCGCACTCGATAGATAAGTCGTAAAAATCATACGAAGCAACGGGTGTTTCTATAGAAACCGAAAAAGCGCCGTTTCCGTCACTTTTACAGCTCCATTCTCCAAGTCTGCACTCGTTTTTATTAAGCTTTACTGTTATCGTCGCGCATTTTTCTGCATTTCCTCTTATTTCAAGATTTGAGGAATGCTGAAAAAGTGCGTTATCACCGAAAACATATGGAACGGATATCATATAAATCTCTCCTTCAAATTGATACACTAATTATACACAAAGGGTTTAACAATGTCAATACAAATTTGGAATTTTAGACGTCTTCTTTTCATATATTTTTTACAGCACTGAAAAGGAGATTTGAAATGACCAATACCCTTAACAAGATAAAGCAAGAGCAAGGTTTAAGCGATGCCGACGTTGAAAGATCGCGTGCGGAAAACGGCTCCAACGTAATGACGCAAAAAGCCAAAAAAGGCTTTTGGGAGCACTTTGTATCGAATCTTAACGACCCCATAATCAAAATACTGATATCAGCACTTATCATCAATATAATATTCGTATTCAGAACAGCCGATTGGGTCGAAACAGCAGGAATTGCCATATCTGTATTTCTTGCAACCTTTATTTCCACAGTTTCAGAATACGGAAGTGAAAATGCTTTTTCTAAGCTCAACGAAGAAAACGAAAACTACGTGTGCAGGGTAAGAAGAAACGGAAAGATCGTAGAGATACATATATCCGAGGTAGTCTGCGGTGATATAATCCTACTTTCGTCCGGAGACAAAATTCCGGCAGACGGATTTATAATAAAAGGCAGACTTGTGGTAGACCAAAGTGCTATGACGGGAGAAAGCATTGAGGTTGAGAAAATTCCATCAGAGAAAAAGGATCTTTCACCGAATTCGAAGTCGGCGCTTTTACGCGGTTGTTCAATTATTTCGGGTGACGGCGAGCTTTTGGTAACTGTAGTCGGCGACAAAACGTTTATAGGAGAGATATCCCAGGAAATTCAAACCGACACCATAGAAAGTCCACTTAAAGCCAGGCTTTCAAAGCTTGCAAAACAAATCAGCCGTCTCGGATATGCGGCAGCCATACTCGTTGGCATAGTATATCTGTTCAACGCAATATTTCTTGACAGTTTTATGGACAAAGCTGTTATTATAGAAAAAATATCAAATCCAAGATACTTGCTCGAAACATTTCTCAACGCCTTTACTCTTGGTTTAACAGTTGTCGTGGTCACCGTCCCGGAAGGGCTTCCTTTGATGATATCGGTAGTGCTTTCATCCAACATAAAAAAGATGGTACGCGACAAGGTTCTTGTAAAAAAGCCTATGGGAATTGAAGCCGCGGGAAGCCTGAACATTCTTTTTACTGACAAAACAGGAACACTGACAGAAGGAGTATTAAGCGTATCGTCAATATTCAACGACACTGAATTTTTTTCCTCGGTTGCAGAGCTAAAAAGCAAAAATCCACGTATTTTTGAGTTATACAAGCTCAATGCTGTTTATAACACCTCCGCAGACGTATCGGGCAGAAAAGCAATAGGCGGAAACTCCACAGAAAAAGCTCTTATTTCATCTATACTTCCCGGTGATTTAGAAAAAAATTTACGCATTACGGACAAAGACCCCTTCGACAGCACCAAAAAAACTTCAAGGGTCACAGTTGCTTTTGAAGGCGGAACCGTTTTTTACAAGGGGGCACCGGAAGCACTTTTGCCCCAAATAAAACACTCCATTGACAAAAACGGGAATCAAGTTCCGTTTAACGCTTCGGCATTTTACTCAAAGATGACGTCACTTACAGGTCAAGGAGTGCGAGTAATAATCTGTGCTACGGGCAACAGCAAACATGGAAATAATTGCGAACTAACCCTTGTGTGCGGTATAGCTTTACACGACAAAATCAGAAGTGAGGCTAAAACTTCAGTAGAGACATTAAACAAAGCCGGAATACAGGTTGTAATGATTACAGGCGACAACAAAGACACAGCTTGTTCGATAGCAAAGCGATGTGGAATACTCGGAAAAAGATGCGACGTATGTATCAGCAGCGACGAGCTCGCCCGTTTAAGCGACGCTGAAATAGTACAAATACTGCCGCGAATTGCTGTTATAGCAAGGGCTTTACCCAAAGACAAAAGCCGTCTTGTACGGATAGCTCAACGCGCAGGACTGGTTTGCGGAATGACAGGTGACGGAATAAATGACGCTCCCGCATTAAAATGTGCGGACGTAGGTTTTTCTATGGGGAACGGAACGCAAGTAGCAAAGGAAGCAGGAGATATCGTTATTCTCGACAACAATCTTGCGTCAATAGTTAAAGCTGTATTATACGGCAGAAACATATTTAAAAGCATACGCAAATTTATAGTATTACAGCTAACTATGAATTTTTGTGCCGTAGGTGTCACTATGATTTGTCCGTTTATAGGAATTGACGCACCTGTAACCGTGGTTCAAATGCTATGGATAAACATTATTATGGACACACTCGGCGGATTGGCGTTTGCAGGCGAACCGCCATTGGCTTCTTATATGAATGAGCCTCCAAAAAAACGCGACGAACCAATATTAAATTCATATATGATAAACCAAATTTTAATACTGGGCGGATCTACTGTAATTCTTTCTCTCGCTTTTCTTAAGCACCCTTTCTTCACATCGAATTTCAGATATGCTGAAAATTCAATTTATCTTTTGACGGCATTTTTCGCATTTT
>JAFTLM010000258.1 GCA_017455945.1 Clostridia bacterium
TACTATCGCAAATGGTGGTCGCACCCGTAATTATCCTCGACACGCACTCGACAAGTGGGAGGACTTCAAGGCTTATAACAAACGAGATGTGGAAACCGAGATGCAAATTCAAGGCAGACTCTCCGCTTTCCCGGTATCCGATACCGAGTGGGAGAACTATCATCTCGACCAACGCATCAACGACTACGGCATAGCACTTGATATGGATTTCGTTGAACACGCAATTTCCTGCGATGCCGTTACTACAACAAATAAAACCGAGCGTGCGAAGGCTCTCACGGGCATAGATAACCCCAACTCCGCACAGCAGCTCAAGGCTTGGCTCGTTGAACAAGGTCAAGCGGTGGAGTCCCTTTCAAAGGCTGACGTTGCAAGGCTTCTCAAGGATGCTACGGGCAATGTCGAGGAAATCCTCAAGCTCCGCCAAGAACTCGCAAAGTCAAGCGTAAAAAAATACGTCGCAATGAAGACCGTAGTCAATACGGATAGCCGTGCTAGGGGGCTGATTCAGTTCTACGGTGCAGCCAGAACCGGGCGGTTCTCCGGGAGAAACATCCAAGTGCAGAACCTTCCCCAAAATCACCTTGATGACCTGCCGAAAGCCCGTGAGCTTGTGCGCCACGATAATTATTCTGCCATTGAGGACACCTACGGCAATATCCCTAACGTACTCTCGGAGCTTATCCGCACAGCCTTTGTGCCGAAAGACGGACACCGCTTTATCGTTTCCGACTTTTCCGCTATCGAGGCGAGGGTGCTTGCTTGGTATGCCGGGGAGAGTTGGCGTATTGAGGTCTTTGAAAAAGGTGGAGATATCTACTGTGCTTCCGCCTCGCAGATGTTCAAGATACCCGTTGAGAAAAACGGTGTAAACGGTCACCTCCGCCAGAAAGGTAAAATCGCAGAACTTGCCCTTGGCTACGGCGGCTCTGTGGGCGCACTGAAGGCGATGGGTGCGGTTGCAATGGGTATTCCCGAAGGTGAACTCAAAGGGCTTGTTACCGCTTGGCGTGGGGCAAATCCGAAGATTACGAAGTTCTGGTGGGCGGTCGATAGAGCCGTGAAATATACCGTGTCCACCAAGCAATCTTACAGTTGCTACGGCTTAACTTTCAGCTACGAAAAAGGCATTCTTTTCATAACCCTTCCCTCTGGCAGAAGACTTGCTTATGTAAGACCCCGTATGGGCATTAACGGCTTCGGCAGTGATTGCGTTACATACGAGGGTGTTGGCGCAACGAAAAAGTGGGAGCGCCTTGAAAGCTATGGTCCCAAGTTCGTGGAGAATATCGTGCAGGCTACGGCTAGAGATATCCTTGTCGAAGCTATGCAGAGGCTCTACAAGCTCGGCTTTGCAATCACGATGCACGTACACGATGAAGTGGTGCTTGAAGTACCAAAAGGTGTGTCAAATGTAAAGGAATGTTGTCAAATAATGTCGATTAACCCCGAATGGGCGGTCGGCTTACCACTTAACGCAGACGGTTACGAATGCGAATTCTACAAGAAGGAGTAAGGCTTTATGATAAACCCTTTTAGAGGTTATGTTAAAACGAAAAATAAACAGCCGTGTCAGAAATTCGGCAACGGCGAGGCTCTTCTCACGCTTGATGAGGTGAGCGCCTGCGAGGAATATGCAGGCATTTTGAACGGAGAGTTTACGGTAAAAGACGTCGATGACGGTGCGGAAGCAGAGCGCGTATATGCACTTGTCTGCGACCTTGACCTTAACTGCCGTATTTATAAAACCACGAGGGGCTTGCACTTTATGTTCAAGGCAAGCGAATACTGCACCAAGGGTGTGGTCAAGGCAACCGATGCTCTCGGTTTTTCCTTTGATGTCCGCACGGGCAGAAATATGTATGTGGTTCTGAAGAATAAAGGCGCTCTTCGTGAGATTATCCGTGATTTCGATGAAAGCAAGCCTCTAACCCCGTATCCTAAATACTTCTCTCCCGTGAAGGGTGCTGCGAAGTTTACCGATATGGGTGACGGGGACGGCAGAAATGGTGCGTTGTTCAAGCATTCTGCCTTGCTTCTTCGTAGCGGATTCACTCCTACGGAAACGAAAACCATCCTTTATCAGATAAACAAATATGCCTTTTCCGAGCCTCTTTCGGACGAGGAAATGCAGAAAATCACACGCAGAGATGCCCTTGAAAACTATGCGGCAAGCTCTGCGGAGGAGGATTTCGGTATCCCTCTCAAACCCAAGGCTTACAACGATACCGCTATGGCGGAGCTTTTCGTTCACGAGTACCAAGGGGAGATTCGCTATAACCCTTCGACAGGTTGGCTCGTGTGGACGGGTAAACGTTGGGAGGTATCCGAGCTTAAGGCGCAGCAGAGATACATCGAGTTTGCAAAGAAGGTGCTTGAATGCGCCAAGCAAGCCGTAAAATTCGCTTATTCTGCCCTCGGGGATGATGCCTTGGATAAGGGTGAAAAAGAAGCGGAAAAGGAAAACGAGGCGCAAGTAAAAGAGGCGCTTGCGTTCTTCAAATTTGCTAACAAAATGTGCGACGGAAGCAAAATCAACGCAGTCATGGGTGTGGCGAAGAGCTTTCTTGAAGTCGCAATCGAGGCTCTTGATACGAACCCCTTTGAACTTAACACCCCGGCAGGCATTGTTGACCTTAAGACAGGTATTGTTTACGCACACAAGCCCGAATCCTTCTGCACCAAAATGACGAGTGTTGCTCCCTCTGCCGTAGGGCGAGAGATGTGGGAGGAATGTCTTGATATTGTGTCGGAAGGTGACGAGGAGTTCAAGCGGTTCTTACAGACCTCTGCGGGTGCTATTGCTATCGGCAAGGTCTACCACGAAGCCCTTATTATTGCTTTCGGCGGCGGTGCAAACGGCAAAAGTACCATTTTCAACACGATGTATGAGGTTCTCGGTGACTATGCAGGCAAAATCCCGGCAGAGGCACTCACTACGAGAGCCAAAAACGCAAAGGTTGACCTTGCCGAGCTTCTGGGAAAGAGGTTCATTCTCGCATCGGAAACCGAAGAGGGACAGAGGCTCTCTACGAGTATGCTCAAGCAGATAGCAAGTGTTGACAGCATTACGGGTGAAAAGAAGTATCACGATCCGTTTACCTTCAATCCCACACACACCACAGTTCTTTATACGAACCACCTTCCGAAGGTCGGCAGCAACGATAAAGGA